>JALYHG010000251.1 GCA_030776725.1 Actinomycetota bacterium | reverse complement strand
GTGGGCTGCGCTCATGCCGGTTTCTGCGACGGGATGGGGAGGTCGGGGGGTACTGACACTGGGCTCGCTGGTGGCGGTGGGGTTCCGGTGTAGGTACAGCCGGAGGTTCGAAGCGCGGAGATGGTGGGGACTGGCCAGCGGCGCCACAGACCGAGTAGCAGGGCTTGGGGGCAGCGGCGGCCTGCCGGCGTTTCGATCTGTAGGTGGAGGTGGGGACCTGTGGAGTTGCCGGCGCCTGGGGTGCCGGGGGCGCCGCCGGAGCGGCCGATGCGCTGGCCTGCCGTGAGTACATTTCCGGCGTTCGCATCGACGCGAGAGAGGTGGCAGTAGGTGATCAGGGCGTGCTGGTCGGCGTGGCGGATGGCGACGCCGTAGCCGCAGTTACCCATCTCCCCCGCCCAGCTGACGCCGCCGCCGGCCAGCGCGTAAAGTGTCGTGCCCACCGGCAGGGGGATGTCGGCGGCTACCCGTCCGGAGTGGTGCGGTTTGACGAGCTGCCATTCGGGGTCGCGCGGCGGGGTCCGGTCGGTGGTGACGGCGTGGAGGCCGGCCGGGTCGAACGGCAGCGCGTACCCGTCGATGACGACGCCAGCGTGCGGGGCGCCGGGTCCGTCTGCGCCGGCGAGCGCGTGGTAGTGCGCGATGAGGTCGGCGACGCGGGTCGCGTAGGCCTCCCCGGCGGTGGGGTTGGGGTTGGCCGGGCCGGCGTTGTAGCGCTTGGCGGCCAGTCGCGGGTCGTCGCGCCCGCCGAGATCCACGAGGAACCGGGCGGCGGAGTGCACGGCGTCGTAGGTGTTCCACGGGTCGGCGATGCCGTCCCCGTCCCCGTCGGTGGCGTAGCCGTGGCTGTCTGGGGCCGGGGGACCGGAGACGTCGAGGGCGTAGCGGTCGGCCGTGGAGCGCCAGGTGGACCCGAGGAATTGCATGGGACCGCGGGCGCCGGCGTGGTTGATGGTGCCGGGCGGCCAGCACCCGGCCGCCTGGTAGCGGCCGTGGTCGCACTCGACCTTGCCGACCGCGGCGAGCAGCGCCCAGTCGATGTTCCAGACCTCGGCCGCGTCGAGGTACGCGCCCAGCAACGGCTGGGGGATCTCGCCGTGCAGCGTTGATACGTCGAAGCGCGCAGCGACGAAGCCGGAGGTGCTGCTGGTTGGGCCGACGAGTGTCAGCGGCAGCGCGAGCGTGCTGGCGGCGAGGAGGAGGACGGCGCGACGCATCACTGCACCGTGCGGGAGGCGACCAGCTCCCAGCCGCCGTCCGGCTGCAGGGTGAGGTTGAGGTCGTAGATCGAGGTGTGCTGACGTCCTCCGCCCGGGGGCTGGTGGGTCGCGACTACCCGGACGGTCGTCCGGTCGTCGCCGGCCGCGACGGCGACGGCGCCGAGGTCGAGGACCTCGAGACGCTGCGCGGTCAGGCCGGCAACCACCGCTCGCTCGGCGACCGCGACTGGGCTGCGACCACCGTGCTGAGTCGCAGCAGCGGGTACCGGCCTTTCCGGGGGATGTGCGGGCAGCTCTGGAAGGCGGTCGATGGCGAGCTGCGAGATGGCCGGTCGGCCATGTTCCGTCGTGTCGGTGGCCGAGCGGAGCGGAGGGCCGCTGGTGCAGGCGGCGGTGACCGTGAGCGTGGCAAGGGCAACAGCGGTGCGACGCATGGACGGCTCCTGGTCGGGGAGGGAGTGCGGACGCCGACGAGCCGCCAGTGACGGGTGCGCGCTGGTTGCACGGCGGTCACACGGCCGAGGCGGGGCCGTGGACTTCCTGTGGCGACGACTCCGGCGTGGGCCGGAGTGGAACGAGGAGGAGGCGCGTGATGTCGCTGGTGTCGATGCGGCTGTTGGCGCAGGTCCCACCGCTGGACCCGGCGGACGGCCGGCAGTGGATCCCCAACTACGACCGGATCATCTCGGCCCTCAACGGCCTGACGCTGGCCGGGCTGCTGTTCGCTGCGGGGGTCGTGGTGGTCGGCGGTGCGACGTGGGCGCTGGCCGCGAACCGTGCGCACACCCAGGGGGTGACCTGGGGCCGGTTCATGGTCATCGGCGGGTTCGTGGGCGCGATCGTGATCGGGGCTGCGGTGGCCATCGTCAACGCCGGGTTCCGGCTCGGGAGTTGAGTGGTGGGCGACGGGTACGGCCCGCGTACCCCTACGCAACGGCTGTGGCTGGCTGGAGCGGTCGCGCTGGTGGCGGTGCTGTTGGTGGGTGGGGGCTGGCTGTCGTGGCGTGGTCTGTCGCGTCACACGCCGAACTTGTCCGAGTCCTCCGGCGCCACGTCAGATGGCACCGGGGAGCGGGTGGTGTTTGGCGCGCCCGAGATCGTCGATGGTGTCCCGTGGGGCTTCCCGCTCACTCCCCTCGGTGCGGCTGCCGCCGGGGTGATGGCGGTCGCGGTGACCGGACAGCCCGAGGTGGTGTTCGACCCGCGGCGGTTCGGCGAGGTCGCCGACGTGGTGTTCACGCCCGACCAGGCCGCTGCGCAGTCCCGGCAGGTCGATGCGGCGAGGACGGAGTTCGAGCTGTCCGGCTGGGGTCAGCAGCCGCCGTCGCGGCGGACCTACTTCTTCACCCCGCTTGGGGTGAGGCTCGTCTCCTACGACCCCGGCGGGCCGTCCGCACGGGTGGAGGTATGGGCCATGACGATGGTCGGGGTCGGCGACGTCGGCGGCGCGGTGTTCACCACCTCGACCGTCGACCTGGTGGCCAACGACGACGCCGGCACCTGGGTCGTCGCCGCGCTCGACTCGCAGGAGGGACCCACACCGATGGTGGGGGCGGTGGCCTCTGCCCCAGGACGCACCCGCGCCCTGCTGCGCGACGCGCTGCCCATCGTGCCGCTGCCTCTGCCGGTGGCCGGCGCGTGGGAGGGCGCGTGACCGTGAGCGGCCGGTGGCGCAGCGAAGACGGCGCGATCCCGTTCGTGGTGGTCGGCATCGCCGCGCTCGGTGGCGTGCTGGGGCTGGCGTGGGCTGGGCAGGAGTGGGCACAGGGCCTGCTGCGCGAGGCCGGCGGCGAGCTGACCGTGTGGGTGCTGCGCGGCGCGTTCTGGGCGCTCGATCTGGTCGCGTTGCAGGCCGCCTCCGATCCGGTCAACCGCGACTGGTACACCCCGGTGCTCGAGGGGCCGGCCCTGCCGATCTACGCCCTCGCGGCGCTCGTGATGGTCGCGACCCTCATCGCCGAGGTGATCGCCGCGATCGCGACCGGCAACACCACCCGCACCGTCCAAGCCGTCTTCCGGGCGCTGGTCGCCGGGATGCTGGCCAGCGCTGGCGCGTCCCTGCTGCTGGGGGTCGGGGGAGCGCTGTCGAACCTGGGCCGGATCGCGCTGCAGGCGTCGGGTTCCACGGTGGACGCGCCGCTCATCCCGCTGCAGGAGGTGCTCATGGAGTCCGCGTTGGGACGCGAATCCGGCGCTGAGCTGTTCATCGTGTTTATCGCTGGGCTGGTGATCGTGTTCACCGCGCTGGCAATCTACTTCACGCTGGCGATGCGCCCGGTGCTTCTGGCGGCGCTGATCGTGTTCCTCCCGGTCGCCCACGCGTTGAGCGTGTGGACGCCGCTGCGGCGCGTGCAGCTGCGGGCCTGGGCGCTGGCGTTCGCGGTGCTGGTTGCCGACGCGGCCATCCTGACCATGATCGCGGTCACCAACACCGTCGTCGGACAACCCGAAGGCGTGGACCGGCTGGTCTTCGGCACGTTCGGTCTGCTGCTGGCCGCCCTGGCCCCCGCCGCACTGGCCAGGATCGTGGGCACCCCGGAGCTGCAGACCGCCGTGCAGGCGATGTCACGCGGGTCGCAGGTCGTCGCGGTCGGCGCCGGCGTCGCCGCAGCCAAGGGCGTGCTGTTCGCCGGTGGCCTGCCCCGCGGCACCCGCGCCACCGCAGCCGGCGGGCTCACC
>JALYHG010000250.1 GCA_030776725.1 Actinomycetota bacterium | reverse complement strand
GCGCTGCTCGGAGCAGCGCTCCCCGCGGTCGCCCCGGCCGCGGCCGGAGGTGCCACCGGCGCGTTCCTGGCGATCGAGTGGACCGCGTTGGCGTTGAGCGGGCTGGGCGGGAACGTGGTCTACGGCGTGGTCGGACTGGCGCTGGTCGGGACGGCGGGGCGTCGTCTGCACCCGCTGGTGCGGCTGGTGGGCCTCGCGGCGTTCGCCACCGCGATCGTCAGCGGTGTCGGCCTGGTGGCGGTGCCGCACTGGTTCGGTCCGATCGTCGGCGTGAGCATCGGCTTCTTCGTCGCGTTCGCCGTCGGGTTCGGCTGGCAGCTGGCGGCGTCGCGTCGCGCCCAGCCCGCGGCCGAGGCGACGGTCCGCCGGGCGGTCCGTGCGCTCGTCCCGCTGCACCCGATCTCGTTCACCGCCCAGCTCCGCCACCTGGTCGCGGTGGAACTGGCTTGTGATCCGTCACGCGTCGCGCCGCTGCTGCCCCCAGGTCTGGTGCCGTCGCGCCGCGACGGGCGGGCGCGGATCATCCTCCTCGGGGCGGTGACCCAACGGGCGCGCATCGCTGGCCTGCCACGGCCGCTGGGGATGGCGGCGACCCCCACCGTCGTGCTGCAGGCCGAGGCGGTCGACCACAGCGGTGAACGCGTGGCGACCTACCTGCGCGGCTGGGCGGACGGCACCTTCGGGGCGGCGGCGATGCACTGGCTGACGGAACTACAGCTGTCGCGCGTGGATCTTCAGGTGCGCGCGACCGAACGGCAGTGGATGGCGCGGGGATCGGCAGGTTCCGTCCGGTTGAAGCTGGAGACCGATCCCACCGCCACCGGTGTCGACGGCGCGTTCCCGGCCGTCGCCGACGTGGCGCCCGGCGTGGCGCTCGTGGCCCGTGGCGGGCGCCTGGCCGAGGTCCCGATCCGCATCAGCGGCGCCCAGTCACGCCCCGCACGGGTGACCGCGCTCGGTGTCCCGTTCCTCGACCGGCTCGACGCGCACGTGGTGGGCGCGGCGTTCCTGGGCGATCCGGTGGTGGCCACCGGTCGGGCGCGTTGGCGCTGAGCCGACTCAACGGGTCTCGATGTCGATCACGAGCCGCTGCGGGTCATCGAGGCGCGCGACCCGGTAGGGGCGGACGTCCCGCAGCCCGACGAAGAACTCGTGGTGACCCTCGTAGAGGACATCGTCGAGGATCTCGACGATCACGTCGGTGTCCGTCGGCCGGATCCGCCGGGGACCTTGGCGGGGCTCGGCCGGCGCGTCGCCGGGGTAGGCGATGCCGATCAGCGTGATCTTCAGCACCGCGTCACCCTCGATCGAGACCGGGTGGCCGGATCCCTGCGAGCGTGGGTCGTCGTCGTACAGGATGCGCCACCCGACGTCCCCCTCCCCCGCGATCTCGAAGGTGAGGCGGTCGAACGTGTCGTGCCCGCTGACACGGAGGTCGGTGACCACGAGCATCACACCGTCGGGGTCCTGCGTCACGGTTCCGGTGGTGGCCGGCCCGGGCACCATCGGTGGCGCGTGCGTCTCGGCCGGCGATGGGCTCTGAGTCTGCTGTGGGGACGCCCCGTCCGTGGTCGGCGACGGCGACCCCGTGGCATCTGTCGGGCCCGGCGAGGTGATCGCCACCTCGGCGCCGTCCCCGTTCCCGCACGCGGACACGGCAACCACCAGGGCGGCGAGGATCGTCGCGGGCCGTGTTGTTCTCACGATGAGGTTTCCTGTCGCGACGGATGGACCGACCCGGGGAGCCGAGGCGCAAGCGTCCGTCCGGCCCGTCGCTTCGACCCGCCATCGTGGCCAGTATGGGAGGCGGGGGACCTTTCGCCAACCGCGGTGGCCTGTGGTTTCCTGACCGTCTGACGACAGGAGGTCCTGTGACACGGGTGCTGTCGGGGATCCAGCCGACCGGGGACCTCCACCTCGGCAACTACCTGGGAGCGGTCCGCCGCTGGGTCGAGCACCAAGACCGCGTTGACGGTTTCTTCTGCATCGTTGACCTGCATGCCATGACGGTCCCGCACGATCCGGCGGAACTGCGCGAGGACACCCTGCGCCTGGCGGCCATACTGTTCGCCGCTGGACTCGACCCCAACCGTTCGACGATCTTCCTTCAGAGCCACGTCCCCGCGCACGCGGAGCTGCAGTGGCTGCTGAACTGCGTGGCGTCCATGGGGGAACTGAACCGCATGGTGCAGTGGAAGGAGAAATCGGCGGGGCGGGACTTCGTCAGCGTCGCGCTGTTCGGTTATCCGGTGCTGCAGGCAGCCGACATCCTGCTGTACCAGGCCAACCAGGTCCCCGTGGGCGAGGACCAGCGACAGCACATCGAACTCACCCGCGACCTCGCCCAACGCTTCAACCATCGTTTCGGGAACGTGTTCACGATCCCGGACGCCGCCATCCCCGAGGCCGGGGCGCGAGTCATGGACCTGCAGCTGGTCGACAAGAAGATGTCCAAGTCCCTCGACAGCCCCAAGGGGACCATCAACCTCACCGACACGCCGAAGCAGATCACACGGAAGGTCATGGCGGCGGTGACCGACAGCGGGAGCGAGATCCGAGCGGCGCCCACCAAGCAGGGCATCACGAACCTACTGGATCTGATGAGCGCCGTGACCGGCGAAGACGTCGCGTCGCTGGAGGAACGCTTCGCGGGTCGTGGATACGGGGAGTTCAAGAAGGAGGTCGCCGAAGCAGTGGTCGAGCTGCTACGGCCCGTACAGGACCGCTACGAGCAGCTGGCCGGCGACCTCGGGCAGCTGCAGGGGCTGCTGGCCGTCGGAGCCGACAGAGCCCGCGAGGTGGCATCTGCGACGCTCGCCGCCGCCAAGGACGCAGTCGGGCTGGTCCCCCCGGTCGGGGAGCGGTGGACCGACGTGGCTCTCCCGGAACCCGAGCAGGACACCTCGCCGGCGTGGTGAGCCCGCGTCAGATGTAGCCGCGCAGCGTCGCGGCTTCGGCGACCCGGTCGACGGCGAGCGCGAACGCGGCCTGGCGCAGCGACACCCCTTTCCGCTGGGCGAAGTCACGCACCTCGCGGTACGCACGCGTGAGCCGCTTGTGCAGCCGGGCGTTGACCTCCTCCTCGTCCCAGCGGAACTCCTGGACGTTCTGCACCCACTCGAAGTAGGACACGGTCACGCCGCCGGCGTTGGCGAGGATGTCCGGGATGACGGTGACCCCGTTGTCACCGAGGATGCGGTCGGCGGCCGGGGTGGTGGGGTGGTTCGCACCCTCCACCACCAACTTCGCCTGCACACGGTCGGCGTTGTCGACGGTGATCACCTCACCGAGGGCGGCGGGGATCACGATGTCGACGTCGAGGAACAGCACGTCGTCGCGGTCGAGCGGCTCGCCGCCGGGGAAGTTCGCCACGGAACGGGTGTCTTGGACGTGGCTGGAGAGCTTGTCCACGTCCAGGCCGTCACGGTTGAAGACCCCACCGGCGGCGTCGGAGACCGCCACGATCCGGTAGCCCGCGTCGCGCGCCAGCCGTGCGGCCCACGACCCGACGTTGCCGAAGCCCTGGATCGCCACCGTCAGCGACCCGTTCAGGCCCGCGTCGCGGACGGCTTCGTTGGTCAGGGTGACCACCCCGCGGCCGGTCGCAGCCTCACGGCCGTAGGAGCCACCCAGCGCGATCGGCTTGCCCGTGACGATCTGCGGGGTGTGACCCATCCTGCGGCCGTACTGGTCCATGATCCACGCCATGACCTGCGCGTTGGTGTTGACGTCCGGAGCGGGGATGTCGCGGGTGGGCCCGATGATGTGGCTGACCTGCTCGGTGTAGCGGCGGGTCATCCCCTCCCGCTCCCGCGTTGACATCCCCGTCGGATCGACCTCGATCCCCCCCTTGGCGCCTCCGAACGGCAGCTCCACCAGGGCCGTCTTCCACGTCATCAGCGACGCGAGTGCGCGCACCTCATCGATGTGGGCGGTCGGGTGGTACCGCAGACCGCCCTTGTACGGCCCGCGCGCACCGTTGTGCTGCACCCGGTAGCCGACGTACAGGTCGACGGTCCCGTCGTCGCGGCGGACCGGGACCTGCACGCGCAGCTCGCGGTAGGTGCCGCTCAGCGCCTCACGGACGGCAGCGCGCAGGCCGACGACGTCAGCCGCTTCCTCGAAGAAGTAGTTGACTGCCTCGAAAGGCGTCATCGCGTCGCGCACCTCGACCACCGTGATCTCCCGTCCGGGTCCCGCATCCATGGTGGCAGCCGACCGCCCCAGGCGGGCCGGGCCGGACGCCCGTCCGGGCAGCGCGCCGGGCGGGGTGCGCGTCAGGGTCCCGGAGCACCTCGGGCGCGATCGACCGCGACGAAGGCGTTGCTAGCCTCGTCGCGCCGTTGGAGGAGAAGATCGTTGCCGACGCCAACGCCGACCGAGTCGGCGCGCATCGACCCGACGCGGCGTGCGCCGAGGAAGGAACCGCGCCGCATCCGCCGGTCGTTGTGGCTGCTGGAGCTGTACCGGTCGGCGCTCGGCAAGAAGTACGTCATGGCGTTGACCGGGATCGTGCTCCTGGCGTTCGTCCTCGCCCACATGATCGGCAACTTCAAGCTGTACGTGGGCGAGGACGAGATGAACCACTACGCGGAGTGGCTCCGCGGGCTGATGGTTCCGGCGCTCCCCGAGACCGTGTTCCTGTGGATGATGCGCTCGGTGCTGATCGCGTCGTTCGTCTTCCACGTCCACGCCAGTTACGCGCTGTCGGTGATGAACCGACGAGCGCGCACGGTCCCGTACCAGTCGAAACGCGACTACGTCGCGGCGAACTTCGCGGCACGGACGATGCGCTGGAGCGGGGTCATCGTCGGCTTGTTCGTGCTGTTCCACCTCGCCGACCTCACGTGGGGGTTCGCCAACCCCGGCTTCGAGCGCGGAGAGGTGTACGACAACGTGGTGGTCAGCTTCTCGCGCTGGCCGGTCGCGCTGTTCTACATCGCGGCCAACATCGCGCTCGCCTACCACATCTACCACGGAGCGTGGAGCCTGTTCCAGAGCATGGGATGGAACACCCCTCGCTTCAATCGGTGGCGGAACGGCTTCGCGGTGACGTTCGCGGTGGTGATCGGCGTCGGTAACGTGTCGTTCCCGATCGCGGTGCTGGGGGGGCTCGTGCGATGAGCGAGCAGCCCAGCCGTCCCCCCTCGTCGGAACGTCACCGGCCCGCCGGCCCGATCTCCGAGGACGCCCCGTCCGAGCTGCCGACGCGGTCGCCAGATCAACCACCGGGGTCGATGTCACAGCCCGGCCCGTCCGGCGACGTGCTCGACGGCCAGATCCCTCGCGGACCTCTGCACGAGAAGTGGGACAACCACCGGTTCGACATCAAGCTGGTCAACCCGGCGAACAAGCGCCGGTTCACGATCATCGTGGTCGGCACCGGCCTGGCCGGCGCGTCCGCCGCCGCGACGTTGGGTGAGCTCGGGTACAACGTCGAGGTCTTCACCTACCACGACTCCCCGCGTCGCGCACACTCCATCGCGGCGCAGGGCGGCATCAACGCGGCCAAGAACTACCGCAACGACGGCGACTCGATCTGGCGGCTGTTCTACGACACGATCAAGGGAGGCGACTACCGCTCGCGGGAAGCCAACGTCTACCGGTTGGCGCAGCTCAGCCTCGAGATCATCGACCAGGCGGTGGCGCAGGGTGTGCCGTTCGCCCGCGAGTACGGCGGGCTGCTGGACACCCGATCGTTCGGCGGCGCCCAGGTGTCGCGGACGTTCTACGCCCGTGGGCAGACCGGCCAGCAGCTGCTGCTGGGCTGCTACCAGGCGATGCTGCGGCAGGTCGACGCCGGCACGGTCAGGCTGCACACCCGTCACGAGATGCTCGACGTGGTGGTGGTCGACGGGCGCGCTGTCGGCGTCGTCGTCCGCGACCTGCTGACCGGCGAGATCACGTCGCACTCCGCGCACGCGGTCGTCCTGGCCACCGGCGGCTACTCCAACGCCTTCTTCCTGTCCACCAACGCCGTCAACAGCAACGCGACCGCGATCTGGCGGGCCCACAAGAAAGGCGCGCTGTTCGCCAACCCCTGCTTCACGCAGATCCATCCCACCTGCATCCCCCAGTCGGAGGAGTTCCAGTCGAAGCTGACCCTGATGAGCGAGTCGCTCCGCAACGACGGGCGGATCTGGGTCCCGGCGGATCCCGGCGACGACCGGCCACCCGAGCAGATCCCCGACGACGAACGCGACTACTACCTCGAGCGCATGTACCCGGCGTTCGGCAACCTCGTCCCGCGCGACGTCGCCTCCCGCGCCGCCAAGCGCATGATCGACCAGGAACGCGGAGTCGGTCCGCTCGACAACGGCGTCTACCTGGACTTCGGCGACGCCATCCGGCGTCTGGGGCGCGACACGATCGCCGACCGCTACGGCAACCTCTTCCAGATGTACGAGCGCATCACCGGTGACGACCCCTACCAGGTCCCGATGCGGATCTACCCGGCGCCCCACTACACGATGGGCGGCCTGTGGGTCGACTACAACCTGTCGACCACCGTCCCGGGGCTGTACGCGATCGGCGAGGCGAACTTCTCCGACCACGGTGCCAACCGGTTGGGTGCCAGCGCACTGATGCAGGGTCTGGCCGACGGTTACTTCATCATCCCCACCACGATCGGGGACTACCTCGCACCGCTGCTGGGAGAGGCCCCCGTCCCAACCGACCATCCGGAGTTCGAGCGGTCCCAACGGACGATCCGCGACCAGATCGACCGGTTCCTGTCGCTCAAGGGCACCCGTTCCGCGGCGTGGTTCCACCGGGAACTCGGCCGGATCGTGTGGGAGCACTGCGGGATGGTGCGCAGCCGCCCCGGCTTGGAGAAGGCCATCGCGGAGATCCGGGGACTGCGCGACGAGTTCCGCAGCGACCTGCGGGTGCTCCCCGAGACCAGCGAGACCCTCAACCAAGCGCTCGAGCGGGCGGGGCGCGTCGCCGATTTCTTCGAGCTCGCCGAGCTGATGTGCATCGACGCACTGCACCGCGAGGAGTCCGCCGGCGGGCACTTCCGCGAGGAGTACCAGACGGAGAAGGGCGAGCCGCAACGTCGCGACGACGAGTTCTCCTACGTCGCCGCATGGGCGTTCGACCGGGTCGGGGGATGGGACCTGCACACGGAGGACCTGACCTTCGAGTACGTCGAGCTCAAGACGAGGACCTACGAGTGACCGAACCCGGTGCCAGCAAGAGCGCTGCGGCCAGCGACGGCATGCGGATCACCGTGCGCGTTTGGCGCCAGGCCGGTCCCTCCGCCCCGGGGCGGTTCGAGACGTACGTGGCCGACCGGGTCAGCGGGGAGATGTCGTTCCTGGAGCTGCTCGATCAGATCAACGAGGGCCTGATCAGCGACGGCGACGAGCCCATCGCCTTCGACAGCGACTGCCGGGAGGGGATCTGCGGGTCCTGCGGCATGATGATCAACGGGCGGGCGCACGGCCCCTTGACCGCCACAGCCACCTGCCAGCTGCACATGCGTCACTTCCGCGACGGCGACGAGATCGTCGTCGAACCGTGGCGCGCGTCGGCGTTCCCCGTGATCAAGGATCTGGTGGTCAACCGCAGCGCCCTCGACCGGATCATCGAGGCCGGCGGCTACATCACGGTGAACACCGGCTCGGCGCCGGAGGCGAACCTCGTCCCGATCCCCAAGGACGTTGCCGACCGAGCCTTCGACGCGGCTGCGTGCATCGGGTGTGGGGCGTGCGTGGCCGCGTGCCCCAACGGTGCGGCGCAGCTGTTCACCGCCTCGAAGGTGTCCCACCTCAACATGCTCCCGCAGGGTCAGGCGGAGCGGTACTCGCGTGTGGCGAACATGGTCGAGGTGATGGAGGAGTACTTCGGGTCGTGCACGAACTTCGCCGAGTGCGAGGTGGCGTGCCCCAAGGCGATCTCGATCGACTTCATCGCGATGATGAACCGTGACTACCTCAAGGCACAGTTCAACATCCGCCGCAAGCATCAGGCGTGACCACCAGCGAGCAGCTCGCCCGGTCCGCACAGGGCTGGCTCGACACGCTCGACGACGCGCGCCGACAGCAGGCGAGCAGGCCGTTCGACGACACCCGCCGGCAGTGGGCGTACACGCCGGGCCGCAGGGACGGGGTCGCGTTCGCCGGCATGCGACGTGACCAGGCCAAGGCCGCGCACCGGCTCCTGTCCAGCGTGCTCCGACCCCACGTCCACGCGCAGGTGGCCGCGATCATGGGGCTCGAGGACGTGCTCGACGGCTTGGAGGATGGCTGGCGGGACCGTCACGCCGGCGACTACTGGATGATCGTGCACGGCGAGCCGGGCGCCGCCGCGTGGGGCTGGCGGTTGGAGGGCCATCACGTGTCGCTCAACGTCACCGTGGCGGCGGGCGATGTGCGCTGCGAACCGTTGTTCCTGGGCGCCAACCCCGCACGGCTCGCCGCCCCTGGCGGGACGGCTTGTGAGCCGCTCGGCCGCGAGGAGCAACTCGGGTTCGCGTTGCTGTGGGCGCTCCCACCGGGCCTACGCGATCAGGCCTGGGTCTCGATGGACGCACCCGGGGACATCCTCACCGATGCCGCGGGGCAGCTGGACGGCAGCATCGATGCGCAGGGTGTGGCGCTGGGGGCGTTGGCCGGTGAGGCCGACCGCCTCGCCGACACCCTCCTCGCGGTGTACCTGGAGCGGATGACGGGCGGTGGCGACACGCTGCGTGACCGGATCGCCGCCGGACGGGATCAGCTGCGGTTCGCGTGGGCCGGCGGCGACCAGCCGGGCGAGCCCCACTACTACCGGCTGCAAGGGTCCCGGCTGCTGATCGAGCTGGACAACACCCAGAACGACGCCAACCACGTCCACACGGTCTGCCGAGATCCCGTCGGCGACTTCGGGGACGACCTGCTCCGTGCGCACATCCGAGGCGGACAGACCCCCGACGACGCGTGAATTACTCTGAGGGTATGAGCGACGTGCCACCGCGTCAGGCCGCAAGCGGGTTCGACGTTGCCGTCGTGTACGGCCCCCAACATCTGGAGGGGTTCGATCCCGGACGGGATCTGGGCAACCCGGGCGAGTACCCCTACACGCGTGGTCCACACGCCACGATGTACCGCGGGCGGCCGTGGACGATCCGCCAGTACGCCGGGTTCGGGACCGCTGAGGAGACCAACCGCCGCTACCACTACCTCCTCGAGCAGGGCACCACCGGGTTGTCGGTGGCCTTCGACCTGCCCACGCAGATGGGTCTGGACTCCGACCATCCCCGTGCCGACGGGGAGGTCGGCAAGGTCGGTGTCGCGATCGATTCGCTGGCCGACATGCGGCTGCTGTTCGACGGCATCCCGCTGGGTGATGTGTCGACCTCGATGACGATCAACGCCCCGGCGGCGCTGCTGCTCCTCCTCTACGAGCTGGTCGCCGACGAGCAGGGCGTCGACCCGGCGAGGCTCCGCGGCACCATCCAGAACGACGTCCTCAAGGAGTACATCGCCCGCGGCACCTACATCTACCCGCCCCGACCGAGCCTGCGGTTGGTCAGCGACACGTTCGCGTACTGCGCGGAGCACCTGCCGCGCTTCAACACCATCTCCATCTCGGGCTACCACATCGGCGAGGCCGGGGCGACGCCCGTGCAGGAGATCGCCTTCACCCTGGCCAACGCCATCGCGTACGTGCAGGCTGCGATCGACGCGGGCCTGGACGTGGACAGGTTCGCCCCGCGGCTGAGCTTCTTCTTCGTGGCCCGCACCAACCTGCTCGAAGAGATCGCCAAGTTCCGGGCTGCACGGCGTCTGTACGCGCGCATCATGAAGGAGAGGTTCGGCGCGCGCAGTGACCGGTCGATGCAGCTGCGGTTCCACACGCAGACCGCCGGGGTGCAGCTAGCCGCCCAGCAGGCGCAGGTGAACCTGATCCGCGTGACGATCCAAGCGCTCGCCGCGGCACTGGGCGGGACGCAGTCGCTGCACACCAACTCCTACGACGAGGCGCTGGCACTGCCCAGCGAGCATGCCGCCACGCTCGCGGTGCGCACCCAGCAGGTCCTGCAGCACGAGACCGACGTCACGGCGACCGTCGATCCGCTGGCGGGCGCGTACGCCGTGGAGGCCATGACCGATCAGGTGGAGGAGCTGGCCCGCGACTACCTGGACCGCATCGACGAGCTCGGAGGGGCGGTTGAGGCGATCGAAGCCGGCTTCCAGAAGCGCGAGATCGAGCGTGCCGCCTACGAGCTGCAGCAGCGCATCGAACGCCAGGATCAGGTCGTCGTCGGGGTGAACCGCTACCAGACCGATGACGACGTCGACGTCGAGCTACAGCGGGGCGACCCGCAAGCGATCGCCCGGCAGCTGGAACGCACCCGCCGGCTCCGTCAGGAGCGCGATCAGGGGGCCGTCTACGACGCGTTGGAGCAGGTGCGCAAGACCGCACGAGGCGACCGCAACCTGCTCCCACCGATCAAGCAGGCGTTGCGGCGGCTGGCGACGGTCGGCGAGGTCTGCGACGTGCTCCGTGACGAGTTCGGCACGTACGTCCCACGCGAGACCATCTAGCTAGGCCCCGGCGGAGCCCGCGCCCGGTCGGTCGCACCACCGACGTCGGTTACCGTGCGGCCATGGTGCAACACCAGCGGATCGTGATCCTCGGCGGCGGGCCGGGTGGGTACGAGGCGGCCCTCGTCGCCGCGGAGCTCGGCGCGGACGTCACGGTCGTGACCGACGAGGGGCTCGGCGGCAACTGCGTGCTGTGGGACTGTGTTCCGTCGAAGACGCTGATCGTCTCCGCCGAGGCGATGGGGTGGATCTCAGCCGCGGCGGAGCTCGGTGTTCGTGTTCCCGAGGCCCGTGAGCTCGACCGCACCTACGTCGACTACCCGGCTGTTGCCCGGCGCGTGATGGCCCTGGCCCACAACCAGTCACGCGACATCGAGCAGAAGGTGGTGGCCAGCGGGGCGGTGATCGTCCGCGGCTGGGGACGCCTCACCGGCCCTCACGAGGTCTCGGTCGAGCTCGCGGTCGGGGGGACGCGCACGCTGCACGCCGACGTCCTCCTGGTCGCCACCGGCTCGACGCCGCGCATCCTGCCGTTCTTCGCGCCTGACGGTGAACGGGTGCTGACCGCCAAGGACGTCTACGCGTTGCCTGAGGTGCCCGAGCGGCTGATCGTTGTGGGGTCGGGTGCGACCGGTGCGGAGTTCGCTCACGCGTTCGTCCGGTTCGGATCGGACGTCGTCCTGGTGTCGTCGCGGGAACTGATCCTGCCCACCGAGGATCCGGACGCTGCCCAGGTCATCGAGGCGGTCTTCGAGCGGCGCGGGATGACCATCCTGCGCAAGGTGCGGGCCGTGTCCTGTGAGCGGACCTCCGCCGGGGTGGTGGTCGGGCTGGGCGACGGCGACCACGTCGAGGGTAGTCACGTCCTGTTCACCGTCGGGCAGATCTCCCGGTCCCGCGGGATCGGGCTCGAACAGGCCGGGGTGCGGGTCGCCGAGTGGGGAGGGATCGAGGTCGACGGCGTGTCCCGGACCAACGTTCCGTGGATCTACGCCGCCGGGGACGTGGTCGGCCGGGTCATGCTCGCCAACGTGGCTGCCATGCAGGGGCGGGTGGCGATGTGGCACGCCCTGGGGCAGGCGGTCTCGCCGATCCGCTGGGATGCGACCACGTCGACCATCTTCACCGACCCGGAGGTGGCCACGACCGGGTACACGGAGGCGGATTGCCGTCAGCGAGACCTGCCTTTCCGTTCCACCAGGTTGGATTTCTCGGGCAACCCCCGGGCGAAGATGGCGGCCCGAACGGACGGCTTCGTGAAGGTCGTGGCGATGCCCGGCTCCGGGACCGTCCTCGGTGGCGTGGTGGTCAGCGATGCCGCATCGGACCTGATCCAGCCGCTGGCTGTCGCGGTCGAGAACCGGTTGACGGTCGTCCAGCTGGCTCGCACGTCGACCGTCTACCCGTCCATGGCCGGGTCCGTGTCGGAGGCGGCGCGGCTGCTGATGTCCGACTGACAGGACGTGTTCCGCCGACGCCGGTGGCGTTCGTGCGGGCGCGGTCGCGTGCCCGGCCGGGACCCGCCGCTAGGCTGCCTTCGTGTCGCTTTCGCCAGCGTGGCGACTCGTTCGGCACCCAGTCACCAACGGACGCACGCAGGAGGCAGTCATGGCGGAGGAGGGGCGGCGTCCGCCCTGGCGTGGCATCACGCTCGGTATCGGTGCGGTGTTGCTGGTCGCCGCCGTGGTGGCGACCTTCTGGCCGGAGAAGCCACCGTTCCTGATCGAGAACTGGCACGTCGCCGGGGTCGACGGCGCCGAGAACGCCGTCATGCGTGCGGCCAGCGACACCAGCCAGGGTTTCGTCGCGGTCGGCCACCGCCTGGTGGACGGACGTCAGGAGGCTGCGGTGTGGCTCAGCACCGACGGCCACCACTGGCGCGAGGCGGACACCGGTCAGTTCCGTTCGGAGCGCCTCGGCGAGGACGCCAACATCGAGCTCACCGCTGTGGGGTTCGCACAGCAGGACGTCCTGGCCGCCGGTCGGGAGTGGACCGATGACGAGTCGGTCGTGGCGATCTGGCACTCCCCGGACGACGGCGAGACCTGGGACCGCCTGCCGCACGACCCGGACGTGTTCGGGCCCGGGGAGATCACGGCGATCACCTCCCGCGGCCAGGGCCGCTGGGTGGCGGTCGGCGAGATCCGCGACCCCGACCGGACGGTCGGGCAGGTGTGGCGCTCGCCCGACGGGTTCCTGTGGGAGCGGATCGTCCCACCGGTCGTCGCCGACGCCGCTCACCAGCGGCTGTTGACGGTCACCGCCGGTGGACCGGGGGTGGTCGCGGGCGGCGCCTCCGAGGATCCCGGCACGGCCGGCACCACGGTCGTGCACACCCCGCTGTGGACCTCCGAAGACGGCCGCCAGTGGGAGCAGGTGCCCGACCAGGAGGAGCCGGTCTTCCCCGCTGGCACCGTCATCCGGGGGATAACGACAGGACAACAAGCGACGCTGGTCGCGGTCGCCGACTTCGGCCCGCCCGACGCGCAGTCCGTGGCGGCGTTCCGGTCCCTCGGCCAGAAGGCCGACAAGTGGCACACCAGCCACGAGATCCCCACCGAGGAGCAGCACGCCAGCATGGGCGGCATCGTCGCGGGTCCGGAAGGCTTCCTGGTTGCAGCCGGTGCGCTGGGCTCAGGTGACGACCGGCGGGCGGCGGTGTGGCTGTCGAACAAGGGCGTCAAGTGGGAGCTGGTTCACGGGTCCGCCTTCGAGGAGGTCGCCGGCGCCCGGGCTCTGGCGGTCGCGTCGATGGGCTCGCGCGTGGCTGTCGTCGGCATGGCCGGCGACGAAGCCTCCCCGCGGGCGGTCGCGTGGGTGCACGGCCCCCCGTCGTGATCGGTCCGCTCGGCGCCGGGTAGATCCTCGCTCAGCCGGCGGCTTCGGCGACGTCCGCCTCGTCGTCGGGCGGCGCCGGCGTGTCCCCGATCCGCGCGAGGACCGCGCCGGACGGGACCGTGTCCCCGGGGGAGAAGCGCAGGTCGTGCACCACCCCGTCGCGGTGAGCGGTGACGTGGTTCTCCATCTTCATGGCCTCGAGCACCGCGACGAGGTCGCCGGCGGACACCGTGTCGCCCTCGGCGGCGGCGTAGGTCACCAGAGTCCCCTGCATCGGGGCGACCACGTCCGCCCCGCCGGCGCTGACCTTCCCGCCACCGACCCCCGTTGTGCGGCGGCGGACCCGCTCCGACACGGACGGCACGCCGGAACCCGCCGTGTCCGCCAGCTCGCCGAAGACGGTCACCTCCAAGCGGCGACCATCCACCTCCACCGTGAGCGTGCGGCCGGCGGCGGTGCCGTCCGGGCCGGCGGCCATCGCCTCGTGCGGCTCGAGGCTCGACAGGTCCCACTCGTGCTCGACCGACACGGTCGAGTGCGTCGCCTTGACGAAGTCGTGGTGTTCGAGTGCGAGACGGTGGAAGGGCGCCACGGTCGGGACCCCCTCGACGACCAGCTCGTCGAGGGCCCGCAGCATCCGCCGGCGGGCGTCCTCGCGGTCCTCACCCCACACGATCAGCTTCCCGATCATCGAGTCGTAGACCCGGGGGATCTCCCAGCCCTGTTCGACGCCTCCGTCGAAGCGGACCCACGGCCCCTGCGGCACTGCCAGACGGGTCACCTGCCCGGGACCGGGTGAGAACCGCGCCCCAGGATCCTCGGCGTTGAGCCGCACCTCGATGGCGTGTCCCCGGATCGAGACGTCGTCCTGGGTCAAGCCCATCCCGTCACCGGCGGCGATGCGTAGCTGCGCGTGGACCAGGTCCAAACCCGTCACGAACTCGGTGACGGGGTGCTCGACCTGCAGCCGCGTGTTCATCTCCAGGAAGTAGAAGTCGTGACCGTTGTTTGCCAGGAGGAACTCACACGTCCCGGCGTTGTGGTAGCTCACCTGCTGGGCGATCCTCACGGCAGCCGCCCCCAGACGCTCGCGGAGTGCGGCGGACACGCCGGGGGCCGGGGCTTCCTCGACCAGCTTCTGGTGGCGTCGCTGCAGCGAGCAGTCACGCTCCCCGAGGTGGATCACCGTCCCGTCGAGATCGCCCAGGACCTGCACCTCGACGTGGCGGGGACGTTCCAGGTACCGCTCGAGGTACACCTCCCCGCGGCCGAACGCCGCCTCGGCTTCGCGCGACGCCGACGCCACCGCGTCGCGCAGCTCCCGTTCGGATCGCACCACCCGCATCCCTCGACCGCCGCCACCGAACGCGGCCTTCACCGCCACCGGGTAGCCGTGGTCGTCGGCGAACGCGACCGCGTCAGCGACAGCGGTGAGCGGTTCGGGGGTGCCGGGTACGACCGGGGCGTCCGCGGCCAGTGCGGCCCGGCGCGCCGAGAGCTTGTCGCCCATCCGGCGGATCGAGTGTGGAGAGGGTCCCACGAACACGAAGCCCGCGGCTTGGACCGCCTCGGCGAAGTCGGCGTTCTCGCTGAAGAAACCGTAACCCGGGTGGATCGCGTCGACGCCGGCCCGCTCCGCCACGTCGAGGAGCTTCTCGGTGGCCAAATAGGACTCCGCGGCCGAGGCGGGGCCGACCAGGAACGCCTCGTCGGCGTACCGGACGTGGAGCGCGTCGCGGTCCGCCTCGCTGTACACCGCGACCGAGCGAACGCCGAGCTCGCGGCAGGCGCGCATCACGCGCACGGCGATCTCGCCGCGGTTGGCCACAAGGACGGCGTCGAACACCGAACAGGCACCTTCCTTCGATGGCGCACGGACCGTGAGGCGCCATCGTAACCAGCGGCCTCGCATGCTCGACGCCGGCCGGAGCCGGCCACGCTGCCGCACGGCGGCTGCTCCCTCGGTTTGCACGCGTGGGGACCAGCCGCGACGATGTCGCCCCCGACTCCCCGCACACGCAGGAGATCCCCGTGCTCCGTCCGCTCGTCTCGTTCCTCACCGTCCTGATCGCCGTCGCGCTCGCCGGATGCGGCGGAGGCGGCGGTGACGCCGCCGGCGCTGACCTGACCGTCGCTGCGGTGCGGCAGTTCGACTTCGAACCCGACAACGCCAGCGTCCAGGCGGGCGAGGTCACCATCGCGCTGGACAACAGCGCACAGCAACGACACACCTTCGTGATCGAGGGCCGCGAGGACGACCTCAAGCTGTCGGCCAACGCGGGGGAGGTCGATACCGGCTCGATCGAGCTGCAGCCGGGGACCTACACGTTCTACTGCGACGTGCCGGGTCACCGGCCCGCCGGCATGGAGGGCACCCTCACCGTCGGGTAGCGTGCCCCGTCCGACGGAGCAAGGAGATCCCCCGATGCACCGCTCGCTGGGGCCGCTCGTGGCCGCCGCTGCGGCCGTCCTCCTTGTGGCATCCTGCGGGGCGGCACCCGAGGAGCTGAAGAACGCTGAAGCGCTGGAGTGTCCCAGCGGGAGCGACTGCTACGACCCGCCCAAGCCGATCGGCCCCGGCGGGGAGATCGTGGCCGAGGGTGGCGAGTTCTTCTTCGAACTCACCACGGCCAACGCGGTCGAGGGCCCCATCAAGGTCACCTTCCGGAACGTCGGGGCGGCGGAGCACAACTTCACGATCGACGAGGCCTTCGGCGACGTGAACTCCGTTCCCCCGCAGGGCAACACTCCCCCCGGTGGGACCGACGAGGCGACCCTCGACCTGTTCGCCGGCACCTGGACCTACTACTGCTCGGTGCCCGGTCATCGTGAGGCCGGCATGGAGGGGACCCTCACCGTCGAGGTCCCCGACCAGCCCGTCACCGGCGATGTGGGGACCGAGGGGGAGCCGGTGGACGCAGGGGGGACCGAGACCGAGCCGGTGGGCGAGGAGGGCGCTGCCACGCCCGGTGAAGGCGGTGCGTCGCCGCAGCCCACGCAGGATCCGGCCACCTCGCAGCCCGAGGGTCCCGAGCCGGTGCCGCAGCAGACGGAATAGGCCCGGACTAGGCTCGGACTAGGCCGGCACGAGCCCCGGACGAGGCCGGACGGCGGCCCGAAGCCTCAGCCGACGCCCCGCCTCGCCGGGCGGACAGGTCGGAGGCGCTGACGACCGGCGCTCCGCCAACACCTTCGCGCAGAGCAGCTTCGCGCCAACCCGCGACCCGATCGGCCCGGGGCGGGCGCCGACCGATCACCGCGAGGGCGGCGACGACCGCGGCGACCTCCGCGTCGGTGGGTCGGCCGCGCCGCACACGGAGCGCCGGTCGACTCACAGCGGGATGTTGCCGTGCTTCCGCGGTGGCCGCGGGACCCGCTTGCTCAGCGTCAGGTGCAGGGCGCGCACCAGCTCCGCCCGTGTACGCGACGGCTCGATCACGGCGTCGACGTAGCCGCGCTCGGCCGCTTTCCAGGGGTTGGCCAGCTCGCGGTTGTACTCGCCCACGAGTTCGGCGCGACGAGCGTCCGGGTCGTCAGCCTCCGCCAGCTCGCGGCGGAACAGGATGTTGACCGCCCCCTGTGGGCCCATCACCGCGACCTCTGCGGTGGGCCAGGCCAGGTTGACGTCGGCGCCGAGATGCTTGGAACCCATGACGTCGTACGCGCCGCCGTAGGCCTTGCGTGTGATCACCGTCAGCTTCGGCACGGTCGCCTCGGAGTAGGCGTACAGCAGCTTCGCTCCGTGGCGGATGATCCCGCGGTGCTCCTGTTCGACGCCCGGCAGGAACCCGGGCACGTCCGTGAACGTCAGGATCGGGACGTTGAAGGCGTCGCACGTGCGCACGAACCGAGCGCCCTTCTCGGAGCTGTCGATGTCCAGGACCCCGGCCAGGTGCTGGGGCTGGTTGCCCACGACGCCGACGACGTGGCCGTCGAGGCGTGCGAAACCGACCACGATGTTGGCTGCGTAGTGCTGGTGGACCTCGAAGAACTCCTGGCCGTCGACGATCCTGGCGATCACATCGCGCATGTCGTAGGGCTGGTTCGGCGAGTCGGGGATGAACGTGTCGAGCTCGGGGATCTCGCGTCCCGGGTCGTCGCCGAGGTCCAGCAGCGGTGGTGTCTCGAGGTTGTTGCTCGGGAGGAACGACAGCAGGTACTTGATGTCGTCCAGGCAGGATCCCTCGTCGGGGGACGCGAAGTGCGCGACACCGGACCGGGCGGCGTGGGCCATGGCCCCACCCAGCTCCTCCATGGTCACCTCCTCACCGGTGACCGTGTGGATCACGTTGGGACCGGTGATGAACATGTGCGCGGTGTCCTGCACCATGAACACGAAATCGGTGATCGCCGGCGAGTACACCGCCCCGCCGGCGCACGGCCCCATGATCGCGCTGATCTGGGGGATCACCCCGGACGCGGCGACGTTGCGCTGGAAGATGTCGCCGTAGCCACCAAGCGAGACGACCCCCTCTTGGATACGGGCCCCGCCGGAGTCGTTCAGCCCGATCACCGGGCAACCGACGTTCAGAGCGAGGTCCATGATCTTGACGACCTTCTCGGCGAACACCTCCCCGAGCGAGCCGCCGAAGACGGTGAAATCCTGGCTGAAGACGCACACCTGACGGCCGTCGATCGTGCCGTACCCGGTCACCACCCCGTCGCCGAGAGGATGGTGTTGGTCCATACCGAACGCGTGGGAACGGTGAACCGCGAACATGTCGGTCTCGACGAAGCTCCCCGGATCGAGGAGGAGGTCGATGCGTTCCCGTGCGGTGTGCTTGCCCTTGGCGTGCTGTTTCTCGATGGCTGGCTCGCCACCGGCGGTCAGCGCCATGTCGCGGCGGCGACGCAACTCCTCGAGTTTCTCCTTGGTGGTGGGTTGCGGCACGGCACGTCCTCGCATCGGTCGCGTGGCGACGCCGCACCATGCAGGCCATGCTGACGCCACCGACCGGAGCGTAGTCGCCATGCCTGCCGTCCCCACTCCCCGGCTCGAGGCGTTGCTGAACGGTCCCGGCCGCTGGACGCGTCTGGAGCACCTCGAGGAAACCCCCTCCACCAACATCGTCGTGGTGGAGCGGGCGCACCGCGGGGCGTCGGCCGGCCTGGTCGTGGTCGCTGATCGACAGACGGCCGGCCGGGGTCGGCGGGGGCGTCGCTGGGAGGACCGCCCGGGTGGCTCGTTGCTGACGAGCATGCTGGTCGATGTTGCCGGCGGGCAGGCGGGGCTCCTGCCGTTCGCGGCGGGGCTCGCGGTCGCCGACGCGATCGCGTCAGCCGGTGCCTCGCCCCGACTCAAGTGGCCCAACGACGTCCTCCTCGACGACGGCAAGTGCGCCGGGATCCTGATCGAGGCGGTCCCCGGACCGACCGGCGAGCTCCGGTTCGTGGTCGGCGTCGGCGTCAACGTCGACTGGCGTGGCACGCCCCGCGACGGCGAGGCCGCCCGGTGGATCTCGATCGCGGAAGCCACGGGCCGGCCGGTGGACCGCTGGGAGGTCCTGGCGGACCTCCTCGAGTCGTTCGATCGCTGGTTGCAGGAGCCGCTGTCGACGCTGAGCCATCACTTCCGGCAACGCTGCGCCACCATCGGCTCACGGGTGCGGGTGACGTTGGCCGACCGGGTCGTCGTGGGGGAGGCTGTCGATGTGGACGACAGCGGAGGGCTGGTACTACGCACGGCCGAGACGACCGTGACCGTGAGGGCCGGCGACGTCGAACACCTCCGCCGCGACGACAGCCCCGGAAGAAGTCAGTAGTTCGCTGCTGGTCGTCCCCCGGAGCGCGCGTGGCGATCTCCTCCGCGCTGACCCTCGAGCAGGAGCCCTGCACATGGCCGAGAAGTACACCAGCCTGATCGCGCTGGTCGTCGATCGCCCCGTCGAGGACGTCGGTGCGGTGGTCGACGCAGCCCGCGTCGCCGGCGACGTCGACCGCACCGCTCCGGTGGGCACCGCCGCGGAGGCCCAGGAGGTCGCGTGGGGTGGCCGGATGGGCAAGGCGGTGGTCCGTGCGGTGGAAGGCCAGGATGGCGCCCCGATGCTCCGCGCCGAGACCTACATCGGGGCGGAGGGGCTCCGCAACGGGATGCGCCGCCACGCCCAGCTGCTCCTGTCGTTGGCCCGCCAGCTCGGGGACCGGGTCCGTGGCGTGCGTGACCTGTCGGCCGCGCAGGATCACGAGACGGGGTGGTTGGCGCGCGTCTCCGGCGGTGACGTGCAGGCCTCCGACGCGATCCACGTGCACACCGAAGGCCAGGACACCTACTGGGTGCACTCACACGGCGCTGCCCGCTTCGACATCCCCGACCTGGAGCTGTACGGGGTGAACCGTTCGCAGCTAGCAGCCGCCCAAGAGCTGATCCGCCACGTGCACGACCAGCTGCTGCGTGCCGGGCTCCGGGCGGACCTGACCATGCCCGACGGCACCCCCATCTACCTCGTCCCGGTTGTCGAAGCATGGTCGAAGCTGCCGATGGACTGGCCCGGCGTGGGACGCGCCGACGAGAGTCGTCCCGGCCACGACGGGCCGCGCGCGACCCTGTCGGTGCTGCACAAGCGCCGGTTCGGCCGGTACCGCAAGGACATCAAGGGTGTGGTCAAGCGGCTGGCGAGCGAACGGTGACCGTCAGCGGCGGCTCGCTTCGTGCAGCGGCGACTCGGCGGGGACCCCACCGAGGTAGCTGACGATCAGCGCCGCGCGGACCTTGCCCTCCACCGCCTCGAAGACGTGTGCGCGGTCGGCGGCGAACGAGATGTAGTCGCCGGGGTGCAGTGCGGTGGGGGCCTCGGCGGGTCCGACCTTCAGGATGCCCTCGTACACCAGAACCCGTTCGGTCGTGCCGCTGCCGTGTGGGGTGTACTCGATCCGCATGCCACGTTCGTAGCGAAGGTCGTAGACCTCGACCGCGCCGTGCGGGACGAACGCCTCGATCGGGACGTCATCGGTCCCCGGCCGCTCCGCGTCGCCGGCTCGGATCACGTGGAACGGGTGCCCCTCGCGCTCCAACAGCAGATCACGGACCGGAACCCGTAACGCCGCGCCGAGGGCCGTCAACGTCGACACGGTCGGGTTGCCGCTGCCGGCCTCGAGCGACGACAGGGTCGCCTTGGCCACCTTGGAGCGTCGAGCCAGCGCCGACAGCGACAGACCCTGGGCGCTTCGCAGCCGTCGGATGTTCGATCCGATGAGACCCGATGGATCGCTCACGTCCCCACCGCATGGTGTCGCAGTCGTCACCAGAATACGCGAACCTCGTGGTGGACGGACAGGTTCGGCAGATCGTCACTGACGCGGATCCTGCGCTCACGCGATCTCTGGTTCGTGCCAGCCTTCCTCGCCCACGGGGCGGGTGTCGCCGCTGATCGCGCGCAGCGCCGGGGCGCCCTCCTCCGGGCCGATCGCCAGGATCCGGTCGCCGGCCTGCAGCCGTCGCGAGGAACGCGGCCGGTACACCCAGCGGCTCTCGCGTTCCACCGCCAGGACCTCCATCCCGATCTCCGTCTGCAATCTCAAGTCGGCCAGGGTGCGGTCCTCGGCGGCCGATCCCGGCGCGACGATCGCTTCGGCCACGATCTCGTCGGCTTCGGACAGCGCCTGGGCGATCACCGGATGCGGGAGGTCCTCTTGTTCGATGATGCGAGTCATGGATTGGGCCGCGTCCGCGACGCGCTCCGCCGCGGATGCCAGGTGCATCAGGCCGCGCAGCGACAGGGGGTCGTCCGCTTCGGCTGCCGCCCGCAGCACCCAGGCCTCCAGCTCGTTCCACAGCACGTCGGTCCGGTCCTCGATCACGGCGACCTCGGCTGCCAGGCCCCGATCGCGGAGCAGGATCGCGGAGTAGGCCAACCCGACCGCGACCTCACTGGCGTTCTTCAGCTCGACGCAGAGGTCGACCGCACGGTCCAGGTTCGACAAGGTCCGCCGCTCGGCCGGTGGTGGTAGTTCGCGGGGGGTGGCGCCGGCCAGCTCACGCACCAGGTCGATGCCGTCGGAGGGTCCCTGGAGGAACAGGACGTCACCCTCCCTCAGGATCAGGTCGCCGCCGGGGCCGAACACGAAGTCGGCGTCTCGGCGGACCGCGATCGCCCACATGCCGGTATGGGCGGCCAGGGCCAGGTCGCGGAGGCTTCGGCCCTCCAACTGGTTGTCGGGACGGATCTTGACGCGGGCGACGACCTCGGCTGCGTGCCGCAGGTCGTCGCGGAGCTCACGGGGGACGCCGAGGTCGCGGAGCGCCACACGGGCGATCTCCTCGGCGGCGCCAGCGATGCCTTCGATCGCCACGGCCAGGTGGAGCACATCCGATAGCCGCTCGGCGTCCTCGGGCGTGCGCGCAGCGAGCATGCACACCAGGCGGAGCTCATGCAGGGCCTGGTCGAGGTTGTCTTCCAGGCGCAGCACCTCCCGGCCGAGGTCGACGTCGTCGAAGAACACGGCGGCGTAGGCCAGGTCCACCATCAGCTCGGCAGCGTCCTTGGCGCTGACCAGGAGCTCCTTGACGGTGCGGCGTTGTGGTCGCATGTCAATCCCCCAGGACAGCCGCGATGCCGACCACCAGGCAGAGCACACCCAGCAGGTCCATCGTCGCGGTAACGATCGGGATGCCGTGGTTGTCCGGGTCGAGACCGAACCGGTAGGTCGCGGTCGCGGCGCTGTACGCGACCGCCGAGAGCAGCACGAACGCGATCGCGCCCCCGAAGAGGGTGATGCTCAGCAGCTGCCCCAGCGTCGGGGTCGCCAGCCCCAGCAGCGCCGCCGCGATCCGGGTGACCACCGCCACCCCCGTGAACACCGTGACAGCGAAGAGGAAGGTCATCGAGATGTCGAGCCCAGCGGTCTTCCCCGGGAGGGCCCGAGGCTCGAGCAGGCCCAGGTGCAGTTCCGACGCGAAGCGGCTGGCGAGGATCCCCCCCAACGACCCGGACGCGGCGATGAACGGCGGGACGAGCACCAGCAGCGCCGGGACGCTGAAGAACTCCTCGGCACGTGCCTCGACGACCGTCCCGGCGAAGATGTCGACGGTCGCCGCGACAGTCAGCACGAAGATCGACTCGCGGACGATGCGGCGGACGGTGTGATCGGGATGCCGCCATCCGTACCACAGTGCCGCGGCTCCCACCGCCACGCTGGCCCCGGCGAGCACCGGCGTGAGGATCGCGATCCCCACCAGCAGTGACGCCAGTAGGAGCATCGGGACCGTCACCAGGTCACCGGTGGCGGTGATGGTCGGAGCGCCCACGTCGTCCATGTTCCACCCGCGGGCGTACGCCTGTCGAGCCAACACGATCGTCACGACCAGGAGCACCACCGACGACAGGGTCCCACCCACCACCGAGATGACCATCAGGTCCGTCAGGTCGGCATCGACCCCGAACGCCCGGCCGATGAACCACGCCAGGACCCCGATCTCCACAGTGGTGGTGAACGTCAGCACGGTCGCGGCTTCGATCTGCCGGCCGAAGAAGTTCCTGCGGGTCAGTTCGATGCTGAACTCGCCGGTGTGGATCCCGGTCGACAGCCGGGCGGCCAGCGCCCCGAAGTTGTTCCCGCGCATCCCGATGGCTGCGGGGATCAGCACGAGGAGACCGGGTAAGGATTCCAGGCGTTCCGTCGACGACCCCAGCACGATCCCCGCGACGAGCGTCGCCAGCAACCCCAGCGTCAACGCCGCCAGTCCGCGGCGGATCGCCTGGCGTTCGCGGTACCAGAAGCGGGTGACTTCCGTGACCGGCAGGCCCAGCGCGGCGCCCAGCGCCCGGAGCGGCGCGGGGACCCGCGGCCGGACCCGCACGCTGGGTCGGGTCCGAGGGCGACGCGCGGGTGTGTCGTCGCGGGCCAGTCCCGACCTCCCCCCCTGCTCGCGGGCCCCGAGCGTAGCGTCGGGGCTGGCGGCCCCCGCCGACTAGCAGCGCGCCCACCGACGTGGCCGACCAGCAGGACCGACTCGAGGCGGGGGCTCGGGGAGAGTGCTCACCTCGCCCACACCGCCACCCGTTCGGCGCTGGCCGCACCCCGATCGACGCCGGCCAGGATCACGGTGGGTTCTCCGGTCACCAGCGGGCGGATGATCGCGGGGATCCACACGGCCGGTTCGACGTTCGCGGGCATGCCGAGAGCGCCTTCGTCCTGCCACTGGTGCGCCGCCGCCAGCAGCTCCGCCTGGGTGCGTTGCTCGCCGCCGGTGAACAGAGCAGGGCGTTGCGCCGCCGCCTGCGGGTTCGGATGCACGTCGGGGAACGCCTGCACGGCCACGGCCCAGGGCTCCGAGCTGGTCTGCGCGGTCGGTGTCCCGTCGGGGGCATCGCCGACCGCGTAGACGTCGTCGGCGTCCTCGGGGGCGTGCAGCTGTTCGTGGTGGACCGCGACCGGGGCGTCACGGTCGACCGTGAGGCCGGCGCCGATCCACCACGCCGCCAAGCACACCACGGCCGCCGGCCAGCCGGCGGGGCTGTGCAGGCGGACGCGGTCGCCGGGTTCCAGGAGGCACTCGAGCTCCAGCAGGTGCGCTCCCTTGGCCGTCCACCGCAGCAGCGACGCGAACCCCTGCTCGTCGCGACGGTCGGGCCGGAGCACGGTGATCGCCGGGCGGTGACCGAGCGTCTCAGCGGCTCCGCGCAGTGCCTCGGCCAGGTCGGTGGCGTCCGGGGGACGCCGGCGGGTGCTGCCGAGCTCCACGGTCGTCTCCTGGCTGGCGCGGCGTCGCGGCGGGACGGTAGCCGACGATGCCCCACCCCCCGTCGTCGTCACGTCGCGCTTCAGACGTCCTCGTGCGACGGCGGCGCCCCTCGGCCGAACCGACCCGCGCTGATACCCTGCGCCGTCGGTCGGGCGGATGGGCGCCAAGAGCCCGCCGTCGCGGTCGCCCCTTCCGGCGGGGATCCCGCTGGGAACCGGATGTGGGAGCCTCTCGACGCTGTGCAGCCCGACGCACGCTCCTCGCTGTTCGTCTCGGCTCGGTCGGCCAAGCGCCGGTCGGCGGTGAGACGGGTGCTCCGTCTCGCCTTCGCGGCGGTCACGGTGTTGGCGCTGCTGGGCTCGGTCACCGTCGGGGCGCTGTACGCCTACGCCGGGAAGCGGTTCGCGCAGCACCCGATCGACTGCCTCGCTGACCGCGCCGCCGGTTGCGGCGAAAGCGCCCCTGTCGAGCCGGTCGACGGCGTCCGCAACGTCCTGGTGTTGGGTAACGACAGCCGTGTCGGCTTGACCACCTCGCAACTCGAGCAGCTCGGCACCGAACGCGTGCAGGGACCGGACCGGGCGGACACCATCATGCTGGTTCATCTCTCGACGCGGCGTGACGACGCGGTGGTGGTGTCCTTCCCGCGCGACCTCCGCGTCGACATCCCCGGAGAGGGCCGCAACCGGATCAACGCGGCACGGGCGTTGGGCGGGCCGGAACTGATGGTGCGAACCGTCGAGGACTACACCGGTATCCCCGTCCACCACTACGTCGAGGTGGATCTGGCCGGTTTCCTCAGGCTCGTGGACCTGATGGATGGGGTCGAGGTCTGTCTCGACGAGCCACTCGTCGACCCTGCGGCGGGTGCTGACCTCCCCGCAGGTGAGCACGTGCTCCGCGGATCCGACGCTGCCGCGTACGTGCGGGCGCGGAAGAGCGACCCGCGTGGTGACCTCGGCCGCATCGAACGCCAGCAGCGCTTCATCCGCCAAGCGCTGCGGAAGGTTCTCGCCCCGTCCACGCTCGTGAACCCGCTGCGGGTCAAGCGCCTCATCGACCAGGCGGCGTCGGCGGTGGTCACCGACTCGGGGTTCACCACGTCCGACATGCTCCGGCTGACGTGGTCGTTCAAGGATCTGGACCCCGGATCGCTCACCATGGTGACGGTCCCGTCCGATGCTGGCCCGCGCTACGTCGAGGCTCGACCCGAGGAGGCCGAAGCCCTGTTCCAGGCCATCCGGGTCGATGAGCCGGTACCGGCCCCTGAGCAGGTCACGGTCGTCGGACCCGGCGACATCCGCTTGGCGGTCCTCAACGGCGTGGGGGTCGACGGCCTGGCTGCCGGGGCTGCGCAACAACTGACCGACGCGGGTGTCGAGGTGGTCGAAACCGGGAACGTCGATGGCTTCGGACGCGACCGCACCGTGATCATGTACGGTCCCGGCGGCCTGCCGCTCGCCCGGTTCGTCGCCGGGTTCTTCCCCGACGCGGACCTGGCTGAGTCCGACATGACGGGGGAGGCCAACGTCCAGGTCATCCTGGGGACCGATTGGGCGGCGGCGCCCCAGATCGCCCGGCCACCGCCCCTCCCTGAGCCGTCCACCGTTCCTGCGCCCCGCCCAACCCAGGCCAGCACGTGCGTCTGAGACGGTCGCCGTGAACGGCGCGACGGAGCAGGCACCAGGTGCGCTCCCGGTCAGGTGGGGGCTCGGGCGCGGACGACGCAAGGCCATACGGATCGCGGCCGTGGTCGCCGCGGTCGCGGTCGCCGCGGTCGCCGCGATCGGTGGGTCCCTGTACCGGGTCGCCGAGCACAACGTCGAGCGGGTGGACCTGCCCGCCCTGGCGGATAAGACCAGCGCCGCCGAACCGATCAACGTGCTCGTCGTTGGTTCGGACTCGCGCGACGGGTTGACACGCCAGGAACGTGAGGCGTACGTCCTGGGACCTGCCTACGCCGGTCAACGCGGTGACAGCGTGATCCTGGTGTCGATCAGCCCGGACCGTGCCGACGCTGCGGTGGTGTCGTTCCCGCGCGATCTGCTCGTGGTCGATGGCGAGCGCGAGTCGAAGCTGACCGAGACGTTCGCCCGCGGCCCCGACCACGTGGTGGAGGTGCTGCAGCGCGCGACCGGGGTGCCGATCCACCACTACGTCGAGATGTCGATCCCGGGTTTCCTCGACGTGCTCGGGGCCATCGGCGGAGTGGAACTGTGCATCGACTACGACCTGCATGACGTGAAGTCGGGTTCGGACCTGCAGCAGGGATGCCACGAGCTGACGCCGGCGCAGGCGCTGGCGTTCGTCCGGTCACGGAGCACGCCGCTGGGCGACTTCGACCGGATCGAGCGCCAGCAGGTCTTCATGCGGGCGCTGCTCGATCGGTTGATCGCCACCCGTACTTTGGTCGACGTCCCACGGCTGTTCGCTGTCGTTGACGACATCTCCAGCAACGTCACCACCGACTCGAACCTCGGGGTCGGGCATATGAGATCCCTGGCCAAGGAGCTGCGGGGGCTGGCCGAAGGACAGGTCCCGATGGTCGTCGTCCCCGGCTACACCGACCAACTGGGGACGAAGGACTACGTGGTGGCCTACGAGGCCGGAGCACGGGCGCTGTACCGCTCACTTCGGTTGGGACGGCCGATCCCACCACGGGGGCCGCCCGACGAGCGTCGCGCGACCGGGGTCACGATCTGGAGCGGCGGGCGCGACGCCGCCGCGGAGCTGGTGCGTCGAACGTTGTTCTGGTCCGCGTTCGCGGTGCGCGACGTCGTGCCTGGCCCTGCCGCGCCACCACCGAGGACGGTCGTGTACGCATCACCAGGCCACGAGCTGCGCGCCGCGTGGGTGGCGGCGACGCTGGGCGCGACCGTGGTGTCCACGCCAGACGACGTACGGTTCCCCGACGGCGTGCAGGTCATCGTCGCGGTGGGTGCGGACGCACAGCCGGCCGGTGCGGGCGGAGGAGACGGAAAACCGTGAAGGCTCTCGTACTCGCTGGCGGGGAAGGGACGCGTCTGCGACCGATCACGCACACCAGCGCCAAGCAGCTGCTGCCCGTGGCCAACAAGCCGATCCTGTACTACGGCCTCGAAGCCATCGCCGACGCTGGGATCACGGACGTGGGGATCATCGTCGGCGACACCCAAGACGAGATCGAGGCGGCTGTCGGCGACGGATCACGGTGGGGCATCACCCCGACGTTCATCCGCCAACACGCCCCGTTGGGGTTGGCACACGCGGTGATCACCGCCAGCGAGTACCTGGCCGACGACGACTTCGTGATGTACCTCGGCGACAACCTGATCGCCGGGGGGATCGCCGATCTGGTCGATGACTTCCGGCGCGAACGACCGGATGCCCAGATCCTCCTGGCCAAGGTCGAGGACCCGGAACGGTTCGGTGTCGCCGAACTCGACGAGGACGGCGACGTGATCGCGTTGCTGGAGAAGCCCGAGGTGCCACCCAGCGACCTGGCGTTGGTCGGGGTGTACCTCTTCACTGCCGTGATCCACGAGGCGGCCACGAACATCGAGCCCTCCGCCCGCGGGGAGCTCGAGATCACCGATGCCATCCAGTGGATGATCGATCATGGCTGCCGGATCAAGAGCTCCCGGGTCGGAGGATGGTGGAAGGACACGGGCAAGCTGTACGAGCTCCTGGAGGCGAACCGGATCGTCCTGGAGACGGTCGAGGGACGGATCGAGGGTTCGCTGGACGAGCGGTCGGAGGTCAACGGCCGGGTGGTGCTCGAGGAGGGCGCCGAGCTGGTGAACTCGTTCGTCCGTGGACCCGCGGTCATCGGTGCCCGCAGTCGCATCGTCGACTCGTACGTCGGGCCGTTCACCTCGATCGCGGCCGACTGCACGCTCGAACGCACTGAGATCGAGCACTCGGTCATCCTCGACCACTGCCACGTCAGCGAGGTCAACCGGGTCACGGATTCGCTGTTGGGTCGCAACGTGGAGATCCGCCGGTCCGACCGCAAGCCTGCGTCGTACCGCTTCATGCTCGGTGATCACTCGCAGGTGGGGGTCTGACGCTCGCAGCCTTCCTTACCATCGCAGCGTCGGGAGAACGAGGAGGGGACGTGCGGGTTTTGGTGGCCGGTGGGGCTGGGTTCATCGGTGCGAACTTCGTCCGGTACGTGCTCGACACCCATGACGACGTGCGCGTCACCAACGTCGACAAGCTGACCTACGCCGGCAACCTCGACTCGCTCCGGGGCGTCGACGACGACGAGCGGTACAGGTTCGTGCAGGGCGACGTCTGCGACCGGGGACTGCTGTCCGAGGTCCTCCCCGGACACGATGCGGTGGTGAACTTCGCGGCGGAGAGCCACGTGGATCGCTCGATCACCGCCAGCGACGAGTTCATCGCGACCAACGTGGCCGGCGCCAACACGCTGTTCGGCGTGGCGATGCGCCTGGAGATCCCCCGCTTCCTGCACATCTCCACCGACGAGGTCTACGGATCGATCGAGGAACCGGCCAGCTTCGCCGAGGGGGATGCGCTCGAACCCAACAGCCCCTACTCCGCCTCCAAAGCGGCCGCGGACCTGCTCGCGCGCGCCTACCGCGAGACCTACGGGTACCCGATCACGGTCACCCGGACCACCAACAACTTCGGGCCCTACCACTACCCGGAGAAGGTCATCCCGCTGTTCGTCACGAACCTGATCGACGGCGAGAACGTGCCGCTGTACGGCGAGGGCCACAACGTCCGTGACTGGACGTACGTGCTGGACAACTGCGAGGCACAGTGGCTGGTCCTCACCGAGGGCACGCCCGGCGAGGTGTACAACGTCGGGGCGGGGAACGAGATGACCAACAAGCAGCTGACGTACGCGATCCTGGCGCGGTTCGGGTACGTCGGCGACGAGGCCGATGAGTGGATCGACTTCGTGTCGGATCGGCCGGGCCACGACCTGCGTTACTCGGTCGATACCACCCGGGTCCGCCAGCTGGGCTGGAAGCCGCAGCACACGTTCGAGGAGGCGTTGGACGCGACCGTCGGGTGGTACGGCAACAACGAGTGGTGGTGGCGCCCGTTGAAGGGAGGCGGGGCGTCGCGACGCCAGGGCATGCTGCCGCGGTGAAGACACTGGTGACGGGAGCGGGCGGTCAGCTGGGTCTCGACATGCTCGACGCGTTCGCCGATCACGACGTCGCGGGCCTGACCCATGCCCAGCTGGACGTCGCCGACGAGGCAGCGGTGGTCGCGGCGGTCCGGGATCACGAACCCGACCTCGTCGTGCACTGCGCCGCGTGGACGGACGTGGACGGCTGCGAGCAGAATCCCGACCGCGCGCACGTGGTCAACGCCTTGGGTCCCTGGTGGGTGGCGCGCGCCTGCGACCTGACCGGCGCCGCGATGGTGCACCTGTCGACCGACTACGTGTTCGATGGACGCGGCCGCACGGGGAGCGACGGCCAGCCCCGTCCCTACGGCGAGTTCGACCCGACCGATCCGATCAACGAGTACGGGAGATCCAAGGCGGCGAGCGAGCAGCTGGTCCGAGCGACGCTGCGCGAGCACTACATCGTGCGCACCTCGTGGGTCTGCGGGGCGCGTGGGAAGAACTTCGTCACCACGATGCTCCGGGTGGGCCGCGAACAGCGTTCAGCGCGCGTCGTCGACGACCAGGTCGGGTCACCGACCTTCACCCGTGATCTCGCCGCCGCGATCCGGGAGTTGGCCGTCACCGGCCGCTACGGCACCTACCACCGCACCAACCAGGGCACGTGCTCCTGGTACGAGCTGGCCGCTGCCACCTTCGAGCTCGCGGCGATCGACGTGGAGCTCACGGCGATCTCATCCGACGAGTTGGACCGCGCCGCGCCCCGCCCGGCGTACTCGGTCCTGGGCGAGCGCCACTCGAGGCTGTCGGGGTTGCGGGCGTTGCCGCACTGGCGGGACGGGTTGGGCCGGTTCCTGGACGAGTTGGCGACCGCAGCGGCGCCGGCGCCGTGAGCACCTTGTTGATCGCCTTCACCGCGATCGGGTTGGCCACGGTCGGCCAGCTTCTGCTCAAGGCCGGCATGGTGGAGGTCGGCGAGCCGGTGAGCCTGGTGTCGTCGGTCGGTGTCGGTGGGATGCTGGGCCGGGTGCTGACGACCTGGCAGGTCCCGGTGGGGCTCGGCGTGTTCGGGTTGTCGGCCGTGTTCTGGTTGGTGACGTTGTCACGGCTGCCGCTGTCGGTCGCCTACCCGATCGTGAGCCTGTCGTACCTGCTGATCCTGGCGTTCAGCGTGATCGTCTTGGGGGAGCGGCCGACGCTGACGGTGTGGATCGGGGCGCTGCTGATCATGGTGGGCATCGCACTGATCGGCGTCGGGCAGCGGTGACGCAGCAGGCTGCGGCGGTCATCGTCACACACGACACGCGCGACGAAGCGTTGGCGTGTCTGGGCAGCCTGTCCGACGCTGGTGCCGACGAGGTGGTGCTGGTCGATTCGGGCTCGAGCGACGGGACCGCTGACGCGGTCCGGGACGCGTTCCCCGACGTCACCGTCGTACAGCTACCCAACGTCGGGTACGGACGGGCGGCCAACGTCGGCGTCGCCAGGACGACCGCCCCGTACGTCGTCGTCGCCAACGCCGACACCCGTTTCGAGGAAGGAGCGGTCGCGGCCTTGGCCGACGACCTCGAACGCCATCCCGACGCGGGGGCGGCCGGGCCGCTCGTGCGCTACCCGGACGGCGAGCTGCAGGCCAGTGCACGACGGTTCCCCACGCTCGGGCAGGCGATCGGCCACGCCGCGTTCGGGCTGTGGTGGCCCGACAACCCCTGGACGCGGGCGTACCGGATGCGCGACGAGGATCCCACCGCCGAGAAGGAGGTCGACTGGTTGTCGGGGTGTGCGTTGGCGCTGCGCCGCGACGCGTTCGTGGACGTGGGAGGGTTCGACCCGGCCTACTTCATGTTCGTGGAGGATGTCGACCTCGGTTACCGTCTGCAGCAGGCCGGCTGGAAGGTCCGCTTCGCGCCCGACGCGGAGGTCATCCACGCGGTGGGCGCCTCGACGCGGCGCCGCCGCGCGTGGATGGTGATCGAGCACGCCAAGAGTCTCGACCGGTTCTACGGACGCGCGTACGCCACCGGGCCCGGCCGGTGGCTGCGACCCCTGATCCGGGTGGGACTGGCGCTGTGGGTGCTGGCGGTGCTGGCCTGGGGGGTGGTCGTCGGCGTCCGGCGTGGCATCAGGAGCACCACCGGTGAGTGATCAGCGCACCAGCCCGGTCCGCGACGCCCTGATCGTGGCCGGGGGGCGCGGCACGCGCCTGCAACCGCTGACACACGACGTGCCGAAACCGCTGCTGCCGTTCTGCGGGGCTCCGTTCCTGGAAGGCGTGATCCGCCGGCTGGCCGCCGCCGGGGTCGTGCAGATCCAACTGGTCGTCGGGGCGGACACCGACCCGTTCGAGATCCTGCGCCCGGCCGCCCGCGCACACGGCGTGGAGCTGGGCATGGTTCCCGAACCCGAACCGCTCGACACCGCCGGCGGGGTGCGATCGGTCGCCGACCGCCTCGATCGACCGTTCTTCGTGCTCAACGGCGACATCCTCACCGACGTCGACTACGCGGCCGTCGGCCGACGCCACGTCGACGCTGGGGCGGACGCGACCATGGTCCTCACCGAGGTCGAGGACACGTCGTCGTACGGGGTCGCGCTCCGCGACGGGACGCGCATCGTGGAGTTCCTCGAGAAGCCGGACCCGGCTTCGTTCAGCGGTCCCGGAGCGATCAACGCCGGGACGTACGTCCTGGAACCGCACGTCCTGCTGGCACACCCGCCCGGTCGCTTGTCGTTCGAGCGTGACGTCTTCCCGGGGCTGCTCGAACGCGGCGACGTCGTGGAGGGCGTCGTGTGGGACGGGGTGTGGGCCGACCTCGGCACCCCCGGCCGGTACCGCGCGGGCCACCGCCTCGCGCTGTCGGGGGCTCTGCGCTGGCCGCCGTTGGACGACGTGCCGGCGCGCGTGGATGGGCTGCGGATCGCGCCGGACGCCGACGTCGATCCGGGCGCGAACGTGGTTGCGCCCGTGCTGATCCTCGGTGGGAGCCAGGTGGAGTCTGGCGCGACGGTCGGCCCCGGCACCGTCCTCGGCCGCGACGTGCGGGTCGGACGCGGCGCCGCGCTCGAAGGGGCGGTGTTGCACGACCGCGTCGACGTCGGAGACGGTGTCGCGGCTCCTGGCCTGGTGGCTGGCCACGGGGCCCGGGTCGAGGCCGGAGCGCGCATGGGTCGCGACGTGGTCCTGGGCTCCGCCGAGGTCGTCGGTGGCGCCGAGACCGTCCGCGACGGCGCCTCGCGTCCCCACCCCCAGGACTGATCGACGCGCTGCACCCTCGCGTCGGGGCGTCGAGAGCTGCCGTTCGACGCCGGTCGGTCGTCGCTACCCTGCGCCGAGCCGCGTCGAGGTGGTTGTCGTGACGGTTCGCCGCGCCTGGCTGGCGCTGACGGTTGTGGTGGCCATGGTGGCGACCGTGCTGGTGGGGGCACCTCCGGTCGCGGACGCCGCCAGCTGCCCGCCGCCAGGTGGGGCCGACAGTCCGTTCGTCGCCGACCCGGCGGTCACGTCGGACAAGGACGTCGCCGTCGTCGGCGGCGGGTGGGGTCACGGGGTCGGGATGAGCCAGTACGGCGCCCAGGGCGCGGCGCTGTCGGGCTGCGACTACCGCACGATCCTCGGCGCGTACTACCCGGGGACGCACGTCGACGACCAGCCCAGCCCCCCGGTCGTCCGGGTCGGCCTCCTGGATCCCCGCTCGCAGGCCAACGGCGCGACGGTCGCGGTGACAGCCGAGGACGGCGACGTGCGCTGGGAGGTGCACCCCTGCTCCGATCCGGCCATCGGGTGCACCGGTTCGGGGACGACGACGCAGGTTGGCGTGCAGGGCAGGGGCAGCACCTGGAACGTGCGTGCGTCGAGTTCGGGTGCGTACGTCATCACGGACGCAGCCACCGGCGCCGAGGTGTTCCGAGGCGGCGACATGTACGCCGAACTCGACGCGCTCCACGACGGCACCGTCGTCAAGATCGCCACGCCGACCCTCACCCGCCGCAGCCGCTGGGGTTTCACGCGCTTCGATTCGGTCAGCGACGGGAAGCTGTACGTGGTCGAGCACATCACCGGCGGCAACGGGGCGAGCGCCATCGACCGCTACCTGTGGGGGTTGGAGGAGGTCCCGGCGAGCTGGCACGTCGAAGCCCTCAAGAGCCAGGCCCTGGCCGGACGTTCCTACGCCCACAACCGCATCGGGCTGGCGTCACGGCAGCGTGACTGCCGCTGCGACCTGTACCCGACCACGGCCGACCAGCACTGGACGGGGTGGCAGCGCGAGCACGACGACCAGGTCGCCACGGGCGGGCGTTGGAAGACCGCCGTCACGGCCACCGCCGGGCAGGTCCCGCGATACCGCGACCCGGTGACGGGCGCCGCACGGATCGTCGAGGCGTTCTACTCCTCCTCGCACGGCGGGTGGAGCGACAGCGCGTTGGACGTCTGGGGCACGGAGGTGCCCTACCTGAAGGCGGTCGACACGTCGAACTGGGAGCGGGCAGCCAACAACCCGCGGCAACGGTGGACGGTCGGTTTCACCAACGCTGAGCTGGCCGCGCGGTTCCAACTGGCGTCGTTCGAGTCGTTGACGGTCGAGACCCGCGGGGCGGGGGGACGACCGACGACCCGGGACCTCAACGGCGACAGCGCACCCGACGGCGCCAAGGTCGTCGGGACGGTCCGGAAGGCCGACGGGACCAGCGAGCGGGTGACCCGCTGGTTGTCCGGCGAGCAGCTGCGCTGGAAGCTCGGCTTGTACTCGGCGCTCGTCCACGTCCAGGCGGTGCCGCGCGTCCCGACGCTGCGGTTGCAGGATCTGGACAACCGCCACCGCATCGGGACGTCGGTTGCGATGTCGCGGCATGGGTGGCCACAGGGGGCCGGCGCCGTGGTGGTCGCCCGCGCTGACGAGCCCGCCGACGCGCTCGCCGGGGCGGCGCTGGCCGGGAAGCTGCACGCCCCGCTGCTGATCACCGGCTCAGAGGCGCTGCATCCCCTCGTGTCAGGCGAGGTCGCTCGACTGGGTGCGACGGCCGGGTACATGCTGGGCGGGGACAACGCCCTGTCACCGCAGGTCGCGGCCGACCTACGTCGAGCCGGGGTGAACGACGTCCAGCGCCTCTCCGGACCGACGCGGGTCGAGACGGCCGCCGCGATCGCGCGGCGGTTACAGCCGATCCCGGCGGGTGCCGCCTACCTGGTGTTCAGCGCCCCCGCTCACCCGCGGAGCTGGCCGGACGCGCTCGCGGTATCGGGGCCCGCGGCTCGCCTGGCCCGGGCCGGGACGCCGCGCCCGGTCCTGGTGACCGGTGCGAGCGTGCCGGAAGCCACGTGGCAGGTGCTCCGGGAGCTGCTGGTGCGAGAGGTCGTCCTCGTTGGCGGGGAAGCGACGATCCCGGCGAGCGTGCGCAGCGAGCTGGAGGCCCGTGGCTTCTCCGTGCGCCGCCTGGCGGGGCGGGAGCGCTACGCGACGAGCCGCGCGGTCGCCGAGGACGTGCCTGCACCGGCCGGCACGTTGCTGGTCGCGACCGGCGACAACTTCCCCGACGGGTTGTCCGCCGGCGCCCTCGCGGGGCGCTTGGACGTGACGTTCATCCTGGTCCCCGGCGGGCAGCTCGACGAGGACAGCCGCGCCTGGGTCCGGGCGCTGCGCTGGGGGGCTCCACGACTGCTGGTGGCAGGCGGGGCCGCCGCCGTCTCGGATGCCACGGTCGGAGGCCTGCAGGCGGCCCTGGCGCCGTAGAGCCGCGCGTCGAGCGGTTCGGGCAGGGGTGGGCGGCCCGGCGCACGGTTGGGTGTGCGGGCCGCCTTCGGCTTGTGGGGGCTCTGCTGTTGCTGCTGCCGTGGTCGGTCGGCGTTTGGTGGCGCCTTGTTAGAAGGGCAGGTCGCCGTCGTGGTCGAGTGGCAGTCGCGGGTCGTGGAGGTGGCCGCCGTCGCCGGTGGCGGGTGGGGTGTTGCTGTTGTTTGCGGCGGGTTGTGGTGGGG
>JALYHG010000249.1 GCA_030776725.1 Actinomycetota bacterium | reverse complement strand
GTCCCGAGCGTCACGGGCGCGGGCGCCAGCGGCGGGTAGGCCGCACCGACCAGTGCGGTCACGACAGCTGCGACGGTGATCGCGGTGGCGCCGCGCTCGGCGGCGACGACCGTTCCGGCGGCCAGGCCACTGACGAACCCGACCGGCACCGGCAGGATCACGAGCACCTGGTCCGCGCCGACGCTCCTCGCCGCCGGTTCGCCGGCGGCGAGGACGACCGCGACGGCCACGGCACCCGCGATGCCGAACGCGACGCCGACAGCCGCCCAGGCCAGGACGGTGCGGGCCGGCTCGGTCAGCACGGGCGGTGGTGGACCGCCTGAACCGGTCGGCTCAGTACTCGATCGCCGCGTACTCCCGGAGCTTGACGAGCCGATGGCGGGCGCGGACGAAGCGGATCGTGCCGCTCTTGGAACGCATCACCACGGATTCGGTCGCGGCGCCGCGGCGGTCGAAGTGCACACCCTCGACCAGGCCGCCACCGGTGATCCCGGTGCAGACGAAGAAGACGTCGTCGCTGCGGACCAGGTCGTCGGCGGTCAGGACCGCATCGAGGTCGTAGCCCTCCTCCTGTGCGGCCGCGCGCTCCTCGTCGGAGCGGGGCCACAGTCGGCCCAGCATCTGCCCGTCGAGGCACTTGACGGCGCAGGCGGCGATGACCCCTTCGGGGGTCCCCCCGATCCCGATCAGCAGGTCGACGTCGGGGCGGTCTTCCCAGACGGCGCGCAGGGCGGCGGCGACGTCACCGTGGGTGATCAGCTGCAAACGCGCACCAGCTTCGCGGATGTCGCGCATCAGGTCGGCGTGGCGGTCGCGGTCGAGCATGACGACCGTGACGTCGCGGACCTCCTTCCCCTTGGCCTTCGCGATCGCCTGCAGGTTGTCAGCGATCGGAGCGTCGAGGTCGACCACGCCAGCCGCCTCGCGGTCCACGGCGAGCTTCTCCATGTACACGCACGGACCGGGATCCAACATGGTGCCCCGCGGGGCCATGGCCATCACCGCGATGGCGCCCGGGCGGCCCTCGGCCAGCAGGGTCGTCCCCTCGACGGGGTCGACGGCGATGTCGACGGGTGGGGGATGGCCGGTGCCGATGCGCTCGCCGTTGTACAGCATCGGCGCTTCGTCCTTCTCTCCCTCGCCGATCACCACGATCCCGTCCATGTCGACGGTCGACAGCATCATCCGCATGGCGTCGACCGCCGCCTGGTCGCCGGACTCCTTGTCGCCGCGCCCCTGCCACCTGGCGGCCGCGAGCGCAGCCGCCTCGGTCACGCGGACGAGCTCGAGCGCGAGGTTGCGGTCTGGACTCTCCCTGGGGACCATCGCGGTCCTCCCTGCTCACGGCCGTCTCGGTGGACTGTAACGACCTTGGCGGCGGTCACGCCCGCTGCGCGGTGTCCGAGATGCCGAACGCCCCCGGCCGTGGTGGGACACCGCCTTCCTCGACGTACGACCGCAGCGCGTCGTTCTCCCACGCGACCCGGTCGGGGACGCCGGCGAAGGCGTTGAGGACCTGCTTCAGACGCGTGACCGTCACCCGGTCGCGTGACGCCACGGTGGCGAGCCAGGCCACCGCGGCGTCCTCGGCTTGGTCGTCGTCGACGAGCCGTTGCACGAACCCGGCCGCGGCCGCCTCTTGGGCGGAGACGTCTCGGCTGGACAGCACCCAGTCCTTGGCGACACCCAGACCGACCTGCCCCAGCGTGCGGGCCGCCCCGACCGGGATGCCGTAGAGGGCGCCGGGGAACCGGAACCGCGCGGACGGCGTGGCGCAGCGGATGTCGCACGCCGCGGCGGCCTCGGCGCCGCCACCGACCGCTGGGCCCCGCACCGCGGCGGCGGTGGGCTTGACGTGAAGCGACAGCAGCTCGTAGAAGATCGTGAACAACTCCGTGCGCCGCACGCCACCGTCCGCCAGTTCCTCGTGGACGTCGGCCCCGGCGCTGAACACGTCGCTGTCGCCGGCCAGCAGGACGCCACCGACGCGCTCATCGGTCGCCGCTTGGTCGAGCGCGTCGACGAGCGCCTCCAGCATCGCGGTGTCCATGGCGTTCCGTGCGGCGGGGCGGTGCATGCGGACGATGCGGATGACCTGCCCGCCGTCGAGCGCGCGGTCTGTCAACAGCAACGGCGGCGGGTCGGCCACACCAGCTCCTGTTCATCACCGGGGGAACGTCAGCGCCACCCGGGGGCGAAGGTCAGCGCCAGCACGGCGCGACCGGCTGGAGGCTACTTCGCGGATAGCCTGTGGTCGTGTCGAACCTGCCTGGCTCCACCCCTGCCCGACGCCGGTTGGCGCGGATCGTGCGCGACCACGACTGTGACGTGGCTGAAGCGGCGCTGCTGTGCTGCGTGGAGGTCGAGCCGGACCTCGATGTGGACGCCGAGCTACTCCGGGTCGATGCGCTGGCTGACCGGCTGCGCATGTCGGGGTTCGAGTCCTCTCACCCGCGCCGGGACGCCGAGGCACTGGGCGCCTACCTCGGGGGGACGCTGGGTTTCGTTGGCGACCACGAGTCGTACCACGATCCGCAGAACGCCCTGCTCACCCGTGTGCTCGACCGGCGACGCGGGTTGCCGATCACGCTGGCGATCGTCTACATGGCGGTCGGTTCCCGGGTGGGGATCCGGGCCTACGGGATCGCCACCCCCGGCCACTTCTTGGTCGGGATCGGTCCGGCACCTGACGCCGAGGATCCCGTGGTGATCGATCCTTTCCATGGCGGGGCGGTGGTGACCGAGCACGAGGTCGATCAACGCATCCAGCAGGCGACCGCAGGCGCGTCCCGCCTGCACCGAGGGATGTTGAGGCCCGCACCGCCGGTGCAGGTCGTACGCCGCCTGCTCAACAACCTCACCCGGGACTTCCTGGCGCAGGGCGACACCGAGGACGCCCTGTGGACGGTCGAGCTCAAGCGGCTCCTGCCCGACACGGGTGCCGAGGACGCCCGTGTCGCCGGTCAGCTGCTGGTCCAGCTCGGCCGTTACCGGGCGGCGGCCGAGACGGTGGAGGCGTTCCTGGCGGAGGCTGGTGACAGCGTCGAGGAGGATCAGCTGTCGCGCCTGGCACTGCGTGCCCGTGCCAAGATGAACTGACGCGCAGCGACGACCCTGGCCGAACGGCGGATGACGCTGAGCCGGTCGGGGCGTTGGATGGCGCTCGCCACGTCGGCGCACACACGGCGTCGACGCCGCGAGGCTCATGGATGTCACCAGCCCGTTCACCGTGCCGTTCGACACCGACGCCGTCCAGCAGCTGCTACGCCGCCTCCCCGCCCGCCAGCGGGTCACGTTGCGGTTGCGCTTCGGTCAGGGACTGACCGACCGTCAGGTCGCCGCTCTCCTCGGCTGCGGGGTGTCGACGGTCCGTACGCTGACCGGGCGTGGCGTGCGCCGTGTCCGGGAGCTGCTCACCCAACAGCGGATGATCGATCTGGGGGCCTGATCCTCGCTGGTGGTTGCGGCTGCTGGCCTGACGGGGACGCGCCGGTGGTCGACCGCAGACGGTGGGTGATCACCCAGGGTCGCTCAAGGAGCCGTTCACGTGAGAGCAGGGATGGTCGGGCTGGGCCGCATGGGGGCCAACATGGCCGAGCGTCTCCGCCGCCACGGCCACACGGTGGTCGGGTACGACCGCGATCCCAACGTGAGCGAGGTCGCATCGCTCGAGGCGCTGGTGGCCGCGCTCGAAGGGGAGCCGCGGCGGGTGGTGTGGATGATGGTCCCCGCCGGCGATCCCACGGCCGAGACCGTCGGGACGCTCGCGGAGACCCTCGCCGACGGCGACCTGGTCGTCGATGGTGGGAACAGCAACTGGCGTCACTCGCTGGCCCACCGTGACCTGCTGGGCGAACGCGGGATCGGTTTCGTCGATGTGGGTGTCAGCGGTGGGGTGTGGGGGCTCCGGGATGGCTACTGCCTGATGGTGGGTGGTCACACCGCCGACGTCGAAGACCTCCAGCCGCTGCTGCGCGCCCTCGCAGCCGACGGCGGCTACAGCCACGTCGGCCCGGTGGGTGCCGGTCACTTCACCAAGATGGTCCACAACGGGATCGAGTACGGCGTGATGCAGGCCTACGCCGAGGGGTACGAGGTCCTGCGCGCGTGCGACATGGACATCGACCTGGCGGCCACGTTCGAGGTGTGGCGCCACGGCAGCGTCATCCGTTCGTGGCTGCTCGATCTGCTCGCTGACGCGCTCTCCGACGATCCCGAGCTCGACCGCGTCACGGGTCACGCCGAGGACTCCGGCGAAGGCCGCTGGGCGGTTCAGGACGCCATCGATCTGGCGGTCCCGGTCCCCGCGATCGCGTCTGCGCTGTTCGCACGGTTCGCATCGCGCCAGGAATCATCACCCGCCATGCGCGCGGTCGCGATCCTGCGCGCACAGTTCGGCGGCCACGAGATCCCGTCGTGACCACCACCAGCGAGGCTGTGGTGCTGTTCGGTGTCACCGGCGACCTGGCACGCCGGAAGCTGTTCCCGGCACTGTACGAGCTGGTTGCCGACGGCCGTCTCGATGGCATCCCCGTGGTGGGTGTCGCGCGCAGCGACTGGGACCACGAGCGGTTGCGCGCCCACGCCCGCGACGGCATCGAACGCTTCGGTGACGTCGATGTCGACGACGACGTCTTCGCCAAGCTGGCGGCTGGCCTGCACTACGTCCGCGGCGACTACCGCAACGAGGCGACGTACACGGCACTGGCTGAGGCAGTCGGCGACGCCGCGCGGCCGCTGATGTACCTGGCGGTGCCCCCGACGATGTTCGAGACGGTGGTGGCAGGACTGTCGAACGCGGGCTTGAGCCAGGATGGACGGTTGGTGGTCGAGAAGCCCTTCGGTCGGGATCTGGACTCCGCCCAGCACCTCAACCGCTGCGTGCTGGATACCTTCTCGGAGGAGGCCGTCTTCCGCATCGACCACTTCCTGGGGAAGGCCGAGACGCTGGACCTGCTGGTGTTCCGGCTGTCCAACACCTTCCTCGAGCCGGTGTGGAACAGCCACTACATCGACAGCGTGCAGATCACGATGGCGGAGGACATCGGCGTCGAGGGCCGCGGTGGCTTCTACGAGCAGGTCGGTGCGCTCCGCGACGTGGTGCAGAACCACCTGCTGCAGATCCTGACGTTGGTCACGATGGAGCCCCCGGTCGACGCGGGCACCCGCGCGTTGCACGAGGAGAAGTGGAAGGTTCTGCGCTCGATGCGGCGGCTGGACCCCGATGACGTCGTCCGCGGCCAGTACCGCGGCTACCGCGGTGAGGAAGGGGTGGATCCCTCGTCCGACGTCGAGACGTTCGTTGCGTTGCGCGCCTGGATGGATTCGTGGCGGTGGGCGGGTGTGCCGTTCTACATCCGCGCCGGGAAGCGCCTGAGGGCCACTGTCACGGAGGTGCTGGTGGAGTTCCGCCGCCCGCCGTTGTCGCTGTTCTCGGGTGAGGACGCACCGTCGCCCCACCCCAACCACCTGATCTTCCGCCTCACGCCGGGCGAGCGGGTCTCGCTGTCGATCCAGATCAAAGAGCCCGGTGACGCTCTGGTGAGTCGCTCGGTCGACCTGGTCTACGCCTACGACGAGCGGCGGGAAGGTCCCCAAGAAGCTGCCTACGCCCGGCTCCTGTCCGACGCCATGGACGGCGATCACACGCTGTTCGCCAGCGCCGACGAGGTCGAGGAGGCCTGGAAGATCGTCGCCCCGGTCCTGGAAGGAGCCGGTGAGCTGTTCTCGTATCGCCCAGGCAGCTGGGGGCCATCCCAGGCGGAGGACCTGATCGCTCGTGACGGTGGCTGGCACCAACCGCAGCTTTGAGGCGTTACCAGCCGAACTGCCCTGTCAGCGGCCGAAGCGGCGCTGGCGCTGCTGGTACTCGCGCAGGGCACGCAGGAAGTCGATGCGGCGGAAATCGGGCCAGTACGGGTCACAGAAGTAGAACTCGCTGTGGGTGCTCTGCCAGAGCAGGAAACCCGACAGCCGCAACTCGCCCGACGTGCGGATGATCAGGTCGGGGTCGGGGAAGTCGTTGGAGTACAGGTGGTCGCCGATGTCCTCGGGTTCCAGCGTCTCGGCGACGTCTTCGAGGGTCGCTCCTTGCTGTGCCTTGCTCCACAGCAAGCTACGCAGGGCGTCGATGATCTCCTGACGTCCGCCGTAACCGACCGCGACTTGCAGGAAGCACCGGTCGTGTCCGACGGTGGCCTCCTCGGCCTCCTTCAGCACCCGGCGGGTGTCGTGCGGCAGGAGATCCAGAGCGCCGAGCGCTGAGACCTTCAGGCGCCGCTCACGGGCCTTGGGGTGGTGGGCGATGCGCTGGACGGTCTCTTCGATGATGCGGAGCAGCCCGTTGACCTCCGCCGCGTCGCGTTCGAGGTTGTCGGTCGATAACAACCACAGCGTCACGTACGGCACGCCGAGCTCCCAGCACCAGTCGAGGAACTCGTCGATCTTCCGGGCTCCGGCGAGATGGCCGAAGGTGGGATCGTCCATGCCGCGTTGACGGGCGAACCGGCGGTTGCCGTCGAGGATGACACCCACGTGGCCCGGCAGCGGCGCGGCCGCGATCTCACGTGCCAGACGCCGTTCGTACAGGCGGTAGGCGAGGTCGACGGGACTGAACATCGCGGCCGAGCGTACCGATGGTGGTGCGGCCAGGTCGCTCACCGCGACGCTGGCAACGTCTCGCGCATGGCGAAGGTCGCGGCGAAGCCGGCGCCGAGGAGGATCGCCGCGAGCCCGAACGCGGCCGGGAAGCCGAACAGGTCGGCGACCACACCGGTGACCAACGGCCCTGCGATCGCCCCGACGTCGCGCGCAACGTTCATCGCACCGACCGCACGGCCCTCCACACCGGCAGGCGCCAGGTCCCCGACCATCGCGGCGGGAACCGTGGAGGTCGCTCCGGTCGCCACACCCTGCACCGCCATCCACACGAACAGCATCGGCACCGTCGATGTCGTCGCGAGGCCGGCCAGCGCCAGCGCGAAGACCGCCGTCCCGACCCGGACGGGCAGCAGCCGGCCGTGCCTGTCGGTGACGTGGCTGGCGGGCCACAGCAGCATCCCGTGGGTGACGCTCGCGGTCGCCAGCGCGAGACCGACCTGTCCCGGTGTCGCGCCGAGGATCTCCTCTCCGAACAGCGGGATTCCCACGAACCGCACACCCTGACTGCCCCAGCTGACGACAGCGTGGACACCGAGGATCGCAAGGAACGTCCGATCGCGGACCAAGGCGCCGATCGCGGACCCGCCCCGCCCGGTGCCGTGTGCTCCTGTTGCCTCCAGCCGCGGTGGCGAGTCCTCCAGCTGGACGACCTGCCCACCGCGGTCTCGTGCCAAGGTCGGGAGCGGCCGCAGGTAGTTCAGCGTGACCGCCGTGGCGATCAGGAGCGTCACGGCGTAGATCACGAACGGCGCGCGGATGCCCACGGCCTCGATCACGAGCCCACCGACGGCGGGGCCGCTGGCGCCGCCGAGGAGGAACGCCCCGTGCAGCAGCCCGTTGGCGCGGCCACGCTCACGAGCGGGGATCGCCACGACCAGGTACTGGCCGAGGCCCGTGATGAACAGCGCCGAGCCCAGCCCTCCGGCGCCGCGGAGGAACACCAGTTCCATGTACCGGTCGGCGAGTGCGGTCGCGGCTGACGACGCCGCGACCAGGACCAGGCCGGTCGCGACGGTGATGCGGGCGCCGACGCGATCGGCGATCGCACCGGCGGGGCCGACGGCCACCAGGCGCACCGCTGCGAACGTCGAGATCACCGCGCTGGTGGCGCCGACGGACGCCCCGAGCTCCCGGGCGAACGCGGGGAGGGCCGGGACGATGAGCCCGAACCCGACCGCGACCGTGAACGCGGTGCCGAGCACCCCGCCGAGGAAGCCGGGCGTGCGCAGTGAGGAGGGACGGTCAGACACGGCCAGACACCTACCGCAACGGGGGCCTGTCGCGCACGTGGCGCGCCCCGGACCGTGATGAGTGGCTACCCTCGCCGCTCACCCCTCGAGGAGTCCGCTCTTGTCCCAGACGTCGCTGAGCCAGGAGGCGTACGCGCGTCTCGCGGCGGAGCTCGAGGAGCTCAAGACGACCGGTCGGGTCCGCATCGCCGAGACCATCGAGGAGGCGCGCGCCCACGGCGACATCCGCGAGAACGCCGAGTACCAGGCGGCCAAGGAGGAACAGGGCCGCATCGAGGCACGGATCCGCCAGCTGCAAGGGTTGTTGCGAGAAGCGCACGTGCGTGACCCCGGCCAGCAGCCGGCGGCTGACACGGTCGTGCCCGGCGTGGTCGTGACCCTCGACGTCGACGGCGATGAGGAGACCTACTTGGTGGCCGGCAGCCGCGAGGAGCGCCACGCCGAGTACGACGTACTGTCGATCGTGTCGCCGATCGGTCAGGCCGTGCTGGGCACCGGGGTCGGTGAGACGGTCTCGGTTCAGGCCCCGAGAGGATCCTTCTCGGTGACCGTCAAACGGATCGAGGTTCCGTGACCCTGTCCGTCGGTGACAGCCCGCTGCTGCCACCACGGTTCTGATCGCGAGCGCGCCGCACGGCGTTGACGACGGCACGGCCGGCAGTGGAAGCCACCATCTCGGCCTTCTCCACGCGGGCGTGCAGTTCGCGGTTGTTTGCCTCGGCGGCTTCCAGGCGGCGATTGAGGTCGGCGACCTCTCCGCGGACGGCCCGCAGCTCGTCGATCGCGACGGGCGCGGATCGGTGGATGACCCCCTCAAGCCGGGACTCGACCTCGGGCAGCCGCCGGGCGGCGTGCTCGGCCGCAGTGAGCCGCTCCTCGTGGCGGATCCGTGCCTCGCGAACCGCCTCCAGCTCCGCCACCACCGATCCCACCCGCGTCGCGAGCTCGCCGGCGATGCGGTCCACCGCGTCGCCGACGCGCCGACCGAGGACCTCGATCCGTCCGTTGAGCTCCTCGACGTGCCGGTGCAGGTCGCTGAGTTCGGTGAGATGACGTGCGACCTGGGCGACCGCGCGGGCGTCGATCTCTTCCATGCGGCTCATCAGGCCGTCAAGGCGCTCACGCCACATCACTTCGGCGCGTTCACGGTCGGCGCGGTCGCGCTCCACCGCCGCGTCGGTATCAGCCAGCCGCCCGCTCAGCAGTTCCAGCGCGCTGTCGAGGTCGCGGCGGGCTTGAGCCACCGCGTCGCCGGCCCCGGCCCGGACCGCTTCGAGGGCATCGTAGAGCGTCGCGACCCGCGCCCGGCCCGCCTCCGCAGCAGATTCGAGTTCGCCGTCCAGTCGGGCTTCGAGATCCTCCAGTTGCACGCTGAACCGGTGAACCGGCGGTGACAGCTCGTCGCGGATGCCGTCGACGAGCCGTCCGACGGATAGCTCGATCTCGGATGTCAGTTGCGTCAGACGGTGTTCGATCCGGCCGGACCATCCGCGGTGTTCGTCAGTGGCGCCCTGGAGCGCCTCGAGGGCACCGTCGACGCGGGCGCGCATGACGTCAAGTTGTCCTCGCCGAGCGGCGTCGCGGCTCTCCGCGTCGTCGGCGAGCCGCTCGACGTCGTGCTCGAGCTCCCGCAGTCGCGCCTGGAGCCCGGCCAGCTCTGCGTCGGTCGCGATCTCGACGAGCACGTCGCGCACCTCGGCGAAGGCTTCATCCTCGCCCACGTCGGCGTCTCGGCTGGTGGTCATCA
>JALYHG010000248.1 GCA_030776725.1 Actinomycetota bacterium | reverse complement strand
CTGTTGCCGGGCGGCGTGTTGCCGCCGGGCGGGGCGTCGTTGGGCGGCGCGGCATCGCCGCCGGGCGGGGCGCTGTCGAACAGGCGGTCCATCGCACGGACCGTACCGCCGAGCCCGCCGTCGGTGTCCCCACCTGTTCCCGCCAACGGGAAGAACCCCGGACATGCGAACGGCCACACCATCGATGTCCCTGCCCGTTCCCGCCGACGGGAACAACCCCATACATGCGAACGGCCACACCTGTTCCCGCCGACGGGAACAACCCCACACGACGGCGCGGTCAGCGGATATCCCCAGCTTCGTCGCCGAAGACATGTGACGGGCGGGGCGCGGAGCGTGAGGCTCACCGCCGATGGAGACGACTCCTTGGGCGGAACTCGGGCGCATCAGCCGGCGCCAGCTGGGGCTCTTCCTGTACGCGCAGGCTGCTGCAGTCGGCGTTGACCAGAACGATCTGTGCCGCAAGGTCGCAACCGGCCTGCTCGAGCGCTGGCACCGCTCGGTCTACGCGCTGGCCGGGACGCCGGATTCCTGGGAGCGCCGGGCGTTGGCTGCCCAGCTCGTCAGCCGCCGGCGTGCTGTGCTGTCGCACCGTTCCGCCGGCTATCTGCATCGACTGTGCGACCTGCAGCGCCCCGACTCGATCGAACTGGTGGTTCCCAGAGGAACCAAGGTCACCGCGCGGGGAGCGCGGATCCACACCTCCACGTGGTTGCCCCGAACGGATCGGAGCTGGACCGAGCCCTTCCTGGTCACCTCGCTGGAGCGAACCATCTGCGACCTCGCCGGCGTGGTCGCTGACTCCTCGCTGCGTCGGATCGTGTACGACGCGTGGCGTCGCGGGCGGACGACCCCGCAGGCCATCGACAGCTGTCTGGCGCCGCTCGGCCGAGTGCGGGGCGCCGCCCGGCTGAGGCAGGTCCTGCGGGACGCTGAACCCGGCCTGGTACGGACGCGCTCCGTTGCCGAGATCGACCTCTACTGCCTTCTGCGTGACGCCGGCTTCCCGCCCCCCAAGGTCAACTTCGAGCTGTTCGACGCGGGGCGTGCTGCGGTACGTCCTCGACCTCGCCTACCCCGAGGTCCGGCTCGCGATCGAGGCGGACAGCCGGACGTTCCACGGCATCCCGCCCGACCGCCTTGCTGACGCGACGCGCCAACGGGAGCTCGAGGCCGAGGGGTGGTCGTTCCTCCGCATCACCACCGATCAGCTGCGGCGTGATCCCGCGGGGGTGGTGGCGCGGGTGCGCGCCGAGCTGATCCGGCTCGGCCATCCAGGTGCGCGGGGATCGGTGTAGGCGCCTGTTGCCGGCGGCGGGAACAACTGCGCACACGGACCACGCACCGCGATCGGCGTCCCAACCTCTTCCCGCCCGCGGGAACAACTGCACACACGGACCACTGACGTGGACGTCCCGGACGCGCCAACGCGCGCAAGATGGCGCCCACCCGCGGATCGTCGAGCGGTCAGCTGGGCGGACTGACCTGGCGCTTGGGGCGTGGGGCAACCTGCAGGCCGAGCTCGGTCAGCGACACCTGCTCGTAGGGCGCCGGGGCGTCCGTGAGCGGATCCCAGCCGGACTGCGTCTTGGGGAACGCGATCACATCACGGATGTGGTTGCGACCGGTGAGCAGCATCACCACACGGTCCAAGCCGAACGCGATGCCCCCGTGCGGGGGAACGCCGTACGACAGACCGCGCAGGAGGAACCCGAACTTGCTCTCGGCCTCCTGATCAGCGATGCCGAGGAACCGGAACACCCGGCGCTGCAGCTCGGCGTCGTGGATCCGCATCGACCCGCCACCGAGCTCGTAGCCGTTGAGCACGAGGTCGTACGCCTGGGCGGTGGCGCGCCCCGGATCGTCCTCGAAGCCCTCGACCCACTCGGAGGTCGGGGCGGTGAACGGGTGGTGGGTCGGGGTCCACCTGCCGTCGTCGCCCTGCTCGAACAGGGGAGGTCGGACGATCCAGAGGAACTCCCACCCGCCTTCGGCCACGACGTGGCGGTCGCGGGCGAGCGCGACCCGCAACGCCCCCATCAGCTCCCGCACCCACGGGTCGGAGCCGGCGCCGATGAACACGGCATCACCCGGCTGCGCCCCGGTCGCGCGCTTGAGCCCGGAGATCTCGTCCTCGGACATGAACTTCGCCAGCGGCGAACGCAGCGCCCCGTCGGCCTCGACGACCGCCCAAGCCAGCCCCCCGGCGCCCCGCCGCTTGGCCCACTCGATCCAGTCGTCGAACTCCTTCCGCGACAGCTGTCCCCCCTCGGAGACGGTGACGGCGACCAGCGCCCCGCCAGCCTGCAGCGACCCGCGGAACACACCGACCTCGGTGGCGGCGAACACGTCGCTCAGATCGGCCAGCTCCATCTCGAAGCGCAGATCCGGCTTGTCGGTGCCGTACCGGCGCATCGCTTCGGCGTGATCGATCCGCCGGAACGGGGTGGCGATGTCCTCGGCGGCGACCTCCCGCCAGACCTCCGCGAACAGCTCCTCGCTGAGGGCGATCACGTCCTCCTCGTCACCGAAGGACAGTTCGACATCCAGCTGGGTGAACTCCGGTTGACGGTCGGCGCGCAGGTCCTCGTCACGGAAGCAGCGCACGATCTGGTAGTAGCGCTCGATGCCGGCCACCTGCAGCAGCTGCTTGAACAGCTGCGGGGACTGTGGCAACGCGTACGTGTGGCCGGGCTGCAGCCGCGACGGGACCAGGAAGTCGCGAGCACCTTCCGGGGTGGCGCGGGTCAGCATCGGCGTCTCGACCTCGACGAAGCCGTGGCGTTCCATCACCCGCCGGATCACCGAGTTGGTCTCCGC
>JALYHG010000247.1 GCA_030776725.1 Actinomycetota bacterium | reverse complement strand
CGATCACCAGGACCGTCGCCGCCAGGCCGGACTCGTCGGTGTGGATCCTCATCTAGGTCCCACCTCCTAGCACGGGCCCGGGATGATCAGGCCTTCGCAGATGCTCTGCAGGTGCTTGTTGACCTCCCGCAGGCCGGCCAAGATGTTGCTCGTGTCGCCCTGGGCTGGTGCCAGGACACCGTTGGCGATGTCCAACCGTTGCCAGATGTCCTCGGTGCCGAGGTTGTCCGGCGGGCTCTGCGCCGCTTCGAGTTGCTGCTCGATCTGGCGGGCCAGGTCCAGGACCTGACCGAGCGTCCCCGACACGGGCTTCAGCGTGTTCGACACCTTCACGAGCACGCCGGACGTGTTGCGCAGGTCACCGGAGGTGTCCTGCAGCGACGCATCGATCGCTGCTGCCGAGTCACGGATCGACGTCAGCGCAGCGACGATCTGCTCTGCCTGGCCGGGGATGTCCTTGAGCGCGACGTCGATGTTGGTCAGGTTCTCGTTGATGCTGCCGATCTGGTTCGGCAACGGGTCGACGTCAGATCCGATGCTGGTCACCGCCGTGTTGGCCTCGGCCAGGTTCGAGTCGATCGCCTCCAGCGCTCCCACGATGCCGAGGAGGAAGCCGATCACCACGATCACGACGAGGATGCCGATGGTCACCCACGTCCACATCCACCGCGTGGCCGTTGCGCCCATCTCCTGCGGCTGGGGCTGGGGTCGAAGTGTGCCTGCTGCTCCTGCCATGTCGTCCCCCTCCTACCTGGCCGCGCAGTGGCCGTCGGGCGGTCCCGCCCCGACCTTGTTGTCGATGCAGGCCGCGTTCTGGTGCCCTTCACGCGCTTGGCCGAGGATGTTGCCGGTGTCGGCCTTGATCTTCTCTGCGAGGTTGATGGTCGTGTCGGCCCGCTCGTTGATCAGCTGGACGTCCCTGTCGATCCGCTTGGCGACGTCGAGGATCGCCGCCGCGGCGGTGTTGATGCCGCGCGCGGTGTTCCCGATCGCACCAGCGGTCGAGTTGATCGTCCCGGCGGTCGAGTTGATCGTCCCGGCGGTCGAGTTGATGGTCCCGGCGCTGTCGTTGATCGAGACCGCCAAGGTGTTGATCTCCTGGGCCAGGGACACGATCTGCTCCAGGCTCCCGGAGAGAGGCTCGGCGGTTTGAAGGATGGATGAGGCGGTCTCGTTCGTCCGGTTCAGCTGCACCACGGAGTCGGTCGCCGTGTTGATGCCCTGACCGGTCCGAGCGATGTTGTCTGCTTTGGCGTTGATGGCCTGCGCCGCCCGCATCGTCCTGGCGAGCAGTGCCGCGGTGATCCCCGCCGCCACTAGGACGACGACGAGGACGATGGCGCTCACCACGTTGATGGCGCCGTGTTCAGACCGAAACGTCGACGTGACGCCGGCCCATGGGCTCTTGACAGCCACGGGTCCCCCCTCTCTCGTCCCGACCGGTTGAGCACACCGTCGGTGGTGCGCCGGTCGAGCTAGCTGCCGCTTCCTTCCGCGTACCGATCGGTCGCCGTGACGACCGGGGAGTCCGCGTGGTTCCGCAGCTGGCGCGACAGCCCGACGGCGCCGGACGGCGCCATCGCGTCACGGAGGGGAGACCAGAAGGGACACGCGGTGGGAGGGACACGTGTCACACGAGCAACCAACGCCGCTCCGTTGTGCACGTTCACCTCTCCCGCCCCGGTCGAACGTTCGCCGCGACCGGATACGTGTCGCGCGCACATAGTAGACACCGGTGCCTGCCGGTCTCAAGCGTCCGGCCCCCGCGCGAACGGTCACAGCGACTCTTCGAGCTTTCCTAGGTTCTGCGGGCGGACGGCGACCCGCGCCCCGCTGGGGGTCTCGAACAGCAGGGCTCCGTCGTCGAAGGTGTCCACGGCCAGGCCCTCGACCTTGGGGCCGGCGGGCCCCATCGGCAGCAGGAGAGCACGCACCTTCCGGCCCAACGTGACACAGCGCTGGCGGTAGTCGGCGATGACGTCCTCGGGTGGCATGGCGTACCGACGCTCGACCGCGCCGACGATCTCGGCCAGCAGCGGGGCGCGGGGCGGTTCGGCGTCCACGGCCAGGAACGTGGCAACGGCCCACTCGGTGGACTGCGGTCCCAAGCCCACCTGCACGCCGACGGCTGCTGCCCGCTTGCCGTCGACGACGACCTCGTCGGGCCAGACAACGCCGGCGTCGCCGCCGCCGACGGCGTCAGCCAGGCCCGACACCGCGACGGTGTACAGCCAGCCTTCTCGTTCGGGTGGCAACGACGGCCGCAGCACCAGCGAGAAGCCCAGGCCCCGGCCCGGTTCGCCGACCTGCCAGGCCAGCCCGCTCCGGCCGCGCGGCGAAGCCTGGTAGTCAGCGACGACCACGGCCCCCTCGGGAGCGCCCGAACGTGCCCAGGCCAGCGCATCCGCCTCGGTCGACAGCAGCGCCGGGTAACTACGGACCGGTCGATCCCCGAGCTCCTCGGCGAGCGCTTGCGGTGACAGGTCCTCCACGCGCTACTCCCAGGTACCGTCGTCGCCCACCTCTTGGCCGACCCGGTTGAAGATCGCCTTCAGCCGATCCCACTGCGGGATGTGGAACCGGGCCATCGCGCGCGAGATCTGCGACCGGAAGCGTTCGCGGTCGTCGGCGTCACGGTCCTGCAACGCCTCGACGGTGCTGCGGATGATGGCCTGCATGTCCTCGTTGGGCATCTCGAGGAGGACGTCGAGGTAGGTGTAGGCCAGCTCGGTCGCGGCGCCACGACGGGCCAGTTGGCCGTCGATCCATGCGCCGGTCGCGGCTCTGCGCTCGTCCGGGTCCGCATCGGCCCAGCGGACGAACTCCTCACGCGCCTCCCGGGATCGATCGTCCGACGGGAGCTGGTCGAGCACGATCATCAGGTCGTCGTGGCCGTCACCGAGGCGGCCCAGCACCGCGTCGGCCTGCTCGACGACCGGTTGTGCAGCCGCTGGCGTGCCCCGCGCCTGACGGGCCGCCAGCCGTGCTCGCGGATGGTCGTCGACCTGCTCGTACGCCAGTGCCAGGTTGGCCTTGGCCATGGAGTACGCCTCGGCCCGCAAGGATCGAGGGTTGGTTCCCACGGCGGTCCGGAAGGCTTCCACCGCCTCCTCACCGCGTTCGGCCGCCAGGTGCACCAGCCCCAAGACGTTGGCGGCGGCACCGGCCGCGGCGGCGTCGTGGGCTTCGGTCGCGGACTTGATCGCGGTGTCGAGCGGCTCGAGCGCAGCGTCCAGTTCCCCGGCCGACAACAGGGTCGCGCCCAGCTCGCGGCCCGCAGCGGAGGCCTGCCCCGGCGGTCCCTCCTCGCGGAAGCGCTGGAAGGCCTGACGGAACCGCTCGGCGGCCGCGTCGAGGTCACCGCGGTCACGCTCGACGAGCCCCAGGTTGAACAGCGCCGCCCCGTGCTCGAGGTGCAGGCCGTGCTCGCCGAACAGGTCCGTGGCCCGCGCGAACGCCTCCGCTGCGCCAGCCGCGTCGCCGTCGCCGCGCAGGCCCACACCCAACATGTTGGTTGCCTTGGCGTACTCCACGGGACGGTCTTCGCGCTCGAACAGTTCGGCTGCGACCCGCAACGCCGCCACAGCCTGGGGGGTCTGCTCCGCCTCGAGCAGGGTGACGCCCAGGTGGAACTGCACGGTGGCGTGCTCGACGGGGTTGCGGTCGGCGCGGTAGTGGAGCAACCCCGACCGCAGCTGCTTCAGACGCTGGTCGATGTCGTGGGTGGTGGCCACGGATCACTCGAAGCCGGGCGGCGGTCCCGACTGCAGCTGTACCAGGGTCGGCCCCGGCGGGGCGTGCGGCTCGGCCTCGTCGTCCTCCACCGTCAGGTGCATGAACCCGGGGAAGTGCTCCCGCAGCGAGCTCTCGACACCTTCTCGGAGGGTCACCGCTGAGGCGGTGCAGCCTGCGCAGGCCCCGCTCATGCGGACGTGGACGACGCCGTCCTGGACCTCGAGGATCTCGACCTCGCCGCCGTGGGAGTGGATGTAGGGGCGGATCTCCTCCAGAGCCTGCTCCGCCGCGGCCCGCTCGTCGACCCCGACCGCGTAGGCATCGAACAGCCAGGAGATCGCCGGATGAGCCTGGCGCAGCTCGTTCAGATCGACCTGGTCGCTCAGAGCATCCCCGAGGTGCGTCAGCGCCATGCGGTGCAGGACGTCGATGCCATCGAGCAGGTCGAACACCTGCTCCTGGATCGGCTCGTCGAACTCCTGGAGGGACTCCAGTAGTTCCTCGAGGTGGGTTAGCAGAGCGTCGAGGTCATCCATGGGACACCGCCAGCCGGGTCGTCGATACCGCGTCGCTTGTGAGGGTATCCGTCACGGAGGGATCTGCACCGCCCGGCCGCGGTGACAGCTGGTCCCCTTCGCGTCAGGACGGAGAACGCAGCAGGTGGTGCAGCAGGATCAGCTGGGTGATCGCCAGCGGTTCGCTGTGCTCCCCCCCACCCAGATCGCCGAGCGACTCCGGGAGCGGGTCGTCGCGCCCCAGGTTCTCCCAGATGAGCTTCTGGATCATCTGGGTCTCCTCGCGCGGTGCGTACCCGTGGACGTGCAGGGCGTCGACCGGCCGCCCATCGTTGTCGCGCATCAGCTTCAGGTGCACGGCCTGGCGGTGCTCGTCGTCGATCACCTCGGCGAGGTTAGGATGCGGGATGGTCGGCCGCAGCAACAACGTCGCAGACAGCGGCGTGTCCTCCGGGTCGTCGCGCTCCTCGATCGGGCCGAACTGCACCACGATGTCGGCCTGTTCGCGCTGCGGCTGGATGAACGCCTCGGATTCGGGTTCGCGTTTGCGGAGGCTGGCTCGCACTTCCTCCTCGGTGTATCCGCGCTCGGTGGTGTCCCGCTCGATCTTCCACTTGTAGCGGATCTCCTCGGGCGGGTCGAGGTACACGCTGACGTCGAAGCACGCTCGCATCAGCCTGGTGTGCAGCGGGAGCAGACCCTCGACGATCACGTAGTCACCCGGCTCGACCAGCTCCGGACGGACGAGCTTGCCGTTCGAGTGGTCGTACACCGGCTTCAGGATCGGCTGGCCGGTGGCGACCAGCTGCAGGTGCTGCTCCATGACCTCGATGTAGTTGCACTCAGGATGCAGCGGCGTGAACGGCAGTTCCTTCCGCTCCTGCCGGTCGTACTTGTGGTAGTCGTCGATCGGGACGGCCGTGCAGCGATCCGGGCCCAGCGCCTGGACGATCCCGCGCGTGAGCGTGGTCTTCCCCGTAGCGCTGTCGCCGGCGACGGCGAGCATCCTGGGTCGGGTCCGACCTTCGTTGGGGCCCGCCCGTCGCATACGGATCAGCTTGTCAGGCATCGCTCACTCCTCATCTTCTCACCGGGTCCAGCGGTCAGTCCTGACCGGGGATGTCGACGTCGACGTGCACGGCATCGACCACCAGTCGCGGGTGCGTGGGCGAGGCCACGAACGAGCGCGTCCGCCAGCCTCCGTCGGTGCGCACCGGGCCCCGGAGCAACTCGCCGCTGGTGACGCTGGTCGCGACGAAGCAGCACTCGTCGGACGCGACCAGGTCGTCGAGCGTCATCGGAGCGCCGGGTTCGTGACCGGCCTCGATGATGCGTTCGCGTTCACCGTCCTTCTGCGGCGACAGCGCGGCCTGCATGTCGCCCCGCAGCAAGCGCACCGCAGCGGCGGTGATCACCCCCTCGGGGGCCCCGCCGACGCCGAGCAGGACGTCCGCGCGCGAGTCGGGCAGGAGGACCAGCATCGCCCCCGCCACGTCGCCGTCAGGGATCAGGATCACGCTCACGCCCAGGGCGTACAGTTCCTTGACCAGCTGCTCGTGGCGGGGCTTGTCCAGCACCACGGCGGTCAGCCGGTCGACCGGCTTGTCAAGCGCCTCGGCGATGGCCTTGAGGTTGTCCTCCGGCGGTCGGGTGATGTCGATGGACCCCGCGGCTTCGTGACCCACGATGAGCTTGTCCATGTACCACGCGGCGGGGCTGCCCCACAGGTCGCCTTCGGGGGCGGCCGCCACGACCGCGATCGCCCCGTCCGCAGCACGGGCGGCGGCGCGGGTGTTCTCCAACGGGTCCACCGCCAGGTCGAAGCGCTGGCCGTCCCCGGTGCCCACGTCTTCGCCGATGAACAGCATCGGCGCGTCGTCCTTCTCACCCTCGCCGATGACGACGGTGCCACGCCCGGGGACGCTGTCGAATGCCGCCCGCATGGCTCTCACCGCGGCGGAGTCCGCCTCGTCGCTGTCGCCGCGTCCGACCCACGGCCGGCAGGCCAGCGCAGCCTCTGTCGTGCAGCGCAGCAGGTGCAGCGCGAGGGCGTCCATGTCCAGGGTGGCGCCGTCGGTCATCGTCAGGTCCCCTCGGTGTCGGATCGGGACTCGGCCAGCGTCTCGCGTGCCGTGTCGGCGATGTTCTCCGCCGTGAAGCCGTACTTCTCCAGCACGACCTCGCCCGGAGCGGAGGCCCCGAACTGCCTCACACCGATCACCCGTCCGTCGGGACCGGCGATGCCGCCCCAACCCATCGGCACCGCAGCCTCCACGACCACCCGGGGGATGCCGGGTGGCAGGATCTCGGCGGCACGCTGGGGATCCAGCTCGAGGAACTTCTCGCGCCACGGCATCGACACGACCCGCGCTGTGGTCCCGTCGGATGCCAACAGATCGGCCGCCTCCAGCGCCTTCCACACCTCCGAGCCGGTGGCGACCAGGACCACGTCCGGCTCCCCGTCGGAGTCGCGCCGGATCCAGGCGCCGTCCTGTCCGATGACACCGCGTGGAGGTGGTGGCAGGACCGGCAGATCCTGGCGACTGAGGATGATCGCGGTCGGCCCGTCGGTCCGCTCGAGCGCGACGCGCCACGCCTCGCTGGCCTCGTTCGCGTCGGCGGGGCGGAGCACGGCGAGGTTGGGGATGGTGCGCAGGCTCGGGACGTGCTCGACGGGCTGGTGGGTGGGCCCGTCCTCACCGACGCCGAGCGAGTCGTGGGTGAACAGGTAGACCGCCGGCACACCCATCATCGCCGCGAGTCGGATCGCGGGACGTGCGTAGTCGGAGAACACCAGGAACGTGCTGCCGTAGGGGCGGAAACCGCCGTGGAGTCCGATCCCCGTCAGCGACGCGATCATGACGTGCTCGCGGACCCCGAAGTGGATCTTCCGACCCCGGTAGTCGCCCGGCTTGACCTCGTCGCCTTCGACCTTGGCGACCCGGGTGGAGCCGGCCAGGTCACCCGATCCCCCGACCAGCTCGGGGAGGATCTTGCTGAGCTCGTGCATCGCAGCGCCGGAGCCATCCCGGGAAGCCATCTTCTCGCCGGGGTCGAACTGCGGCAGGACGTCCTCGTAGCCCTCGGGGAGTCGTCGGGCGTGGACCCGGCGCCACTCGCTGGCCTGCTCGGGGTGGGCGTCGGCCCACTTCTCGAAGCGCCTTTCCCACTCGTCGTGCTCGCGGTGGCGCTCGTCGGCGAGCTTGGCGCAGTGCTCACGGACGTCGTCGGGGATCACGAACATCTCATCGGGCGGCCAGCCGAAGCGGATCTTCGTGCGGCGTAGCTGGTCGTCTCCGAGCGCGCCGTCGTGCGCCTCGTGCGTCCCCTCCACGTCCGGAGCGCCGTAACCGGCGAGCGTCGGGACACGGATCAGGCTGGGCCGGGTCTCCTCGGCGATCGCGTTGCGCAGCGCCCGCTCGATGGCGTCGCGGTCGTTGCCGTCGTCGATGTCCTCGGTGTGCCAGCCGTAGGCGGCGAAGCGCGCCAGCACGTCATCGCTGTAGGTCACGTCGGTCGATGCGTCGATCGTGGTCTTGTTGTCGTCGTAGAGGACGATCAGCCGACCCAGGCGCAGGTGCCCGGCCAGCGAGGCCATCTCGTGGCTTGCCCCCTCCATCACATCGCCGTCCGAGGCGATCACGTAGGTGCGGTGGTCGACGATCGGGGGACCGTCGTCGGGGTTGTAGCGGGCGGCCAGCATCCGTTCCGCCAGCGCCTTGCCCATGGCGTTGCAGATGCCCTGACCCAGGGGGCCGGTCGTGGTCTCCACGCCCGGTGTGTGTCCGAGCTCCGGGTGGCCGGGAGTCCGCGAACCCCACTGGCGGAACTCGCGGATGTCGTCGAGCGTCAGGTCGTAGCCGAACAGGTGCAGCAGCCCGTACAGCAGCATCGACCCGTGGCCGGCGGACAGCACGAAGCGATCGCGGTCGAGCCAGTCGGGTCGGGTGGGGTCGAACCGCAGGAACCGCGACCACAGCACCCACGCTGCGGGCGCCATCCCCATCGGTAGGCCCGCGTGACCGGATCCGGCCTTCTCGACCGCATCGGCGGCGAGCAGACGCAGCGTCACGATGATCCGGCCCTCGAGGTCGTCTGAGGCCGGAGCGAGGTCCGGTTCGGTGGTGGCAGCCGTGCTGGTGCTCATTGACGTGCTCCCTCCGCGATAGAGCGCAGCCGTGGGATGGCCGCCTCGGGTCCGCCCTCGTGGCCGAAGACGGCGCTTCCCGCACAGAATATGTTCGCGCCCGCTCGGGCGGCTCCGGCGATGGTGTCGGGACTGACACCACCGTCGACCTCGATCTCGATGTCGTGGCCGGAGCGGTCGATCAGTGCCCGTGCCGCGGCGATCTTGGGTTCCATCGTCGCGATGTAGTCCTGGCCACCGAAGCCGGGGTTGACCGTCATCACCAGGAGCAGGTCCATCAGGTCCAGCACGTGCTCGACCGCCGTCAGCGGCGTCGCCGGGTTGAGCGCCACACCCGTGCGTGCACCCAGCTCTGCGATCGCACCCAGAGTGCGGTGCAGGTGGGGGGTCGTCTCGGCGTGGACGATGATCAGCTCGCACCCCGCCTCGACGTAGCGGTCCAGCAGGCGGTCGGGGTTGGCCACCATCAGGTGCGCCTCGAAGCCGAGGCTCACCTGATCGCGGGTGCCCGCGATGATGTCAGGGCCGAACGTCAGGTTGGGGACGAAGTGACCGTCCATCACGTCCCACTGGATCCGGTCCGCGCCCGCCTTCTCGAGCAGGCGGGCGTCCTCGCCGAGCCGGGAGAAGTCGGCAGGCAGGACCGATGGGACGATCTGTGCGCCACGGCCGGTTGGTTGCCGTGGCTCCTGCTCCGCCGTACCCGTCACGGCGCATCTCCTCTCGCCCGCTCGCGTGGCCTCGCGTCGGGGCCGGTGTTCGACCGTGCCGTCGACGTCTTCCTGCTCGGCCTCGGCTCGGCGTTCACCGACACCCTAGGACGCCGGCTGTGGCTCGACCTCCCCCTCGGGCGGGGTCGAAGGGGGGATGCCACCGGTGCCCACAGGCCACCTTCGGGCTTGGGTCCTTCCCGGTGCACGCGCTGAACCCGGTCGTTCGGGAACCGGTTGGACGCCCCAGTACGGTGGCCTTCGACGGCCGCCGTCGCCGGCGGCGCCCCGCCCCGCGACGTACGATCGGCTGGCCATGCCAAGACCCATCCGGGTGGTCCTGGTCGACGACCACCAGATGGTCATCGACGGTCTCAAGGCGATGCTGAGCCGCCACTCCGACGTCGTCGAGGTGGCCGGTGAAGCGCGGACGCGCGACGAAGCGCTCGCCGCCGTCCGCGAGGCCGAGCCCGATGTGGTCCTCCTCGACGTCCGCTTGAAGGGCGACAGCGGCCTCGACCTGTGCGTCACCATCCGCGACCTCGTGCCCGACTGCCGGGTGGTGTTCCTGACCGTGTACGACGACGAGCAGTACCTGTTCCAGGCGCTACGGGCGGGAGCATCTGGCTTCCTGCTCAAGCGCGTCGACGGTGACGAGCTGGTGCGCCACCTACAGCAAGCGTTGGATGGCGTCACGGTGGTCGACCCGACGCTGGCGGGACGGGTGGCCGCGTCGGCGGCTCGGCTGCACAGCGGGGAGTTCTGGCCAGGGGCGCACCTGGGGCTCACCCAGCGCGAGAGCGAGGTGCTGGCGCTGCTGGTCGCCGGCCACTCCAACAAGGCCGTCGCCGGCGAACTCGTCATCAGCGAGGAGACCGTCAAGAGCCACACCCGCTCGATCTACCAGAAGCTCAACGTGTCCGACCGGGCGCAGGCGGTCGCCGTCGCGCTGCGCGAGGGACTGTTCCACTGACGATGGGGTCGCTCGGTGATCGCGGTGGCCTGGGTCTCGAGGATTCCGAGCGCGAGCGGACACTGCTGGGTCGCATCATCGACACGATCACGGCCGGGCTCGACCTGGAGGATCTCGTCCACGGCGTGGCGGGGATCATCACGGACGCGACCGCCACCGACGTCTGCTTCGTGCACCTGCTCGACGCGGCGCGCGGCCGGCTCGTGCTCGCCGGCGCCACGCCCCCGTTCGACCGCCTCGCCGGGACCATCGAGCTGGACGTGGGCGAGGGCGTGGCCGGATGGGTGGCCGCGAACGAGGAACCAGTCGTCCTCGTCGCGGACAAGCGTTCGGACCCGCGGTACCGGTACATCCCCGAGCTGCGCGGCCAGGACTACACATCGCTCGCGTCGGTGCCGATGGTCAGTGCTCCCGGCCGACTGGTGGGGGTCCTCAACGTCCACACCCGCGAAAGACGCGAGTTCGGCCACGGCGATGTCCGGTTGCTCACCTCGATCGCCAGCCTGATGGCCGGCGCGGTCGAGAACGCCCGCCTCCACCAGCGGCTGGCGCTACGCGAGCGAGCCCTGGAACAGTTCGCCGAGCGGCTGGTCGAGGCCCAGGAGAAGGAGCGTCGGCGCCTGGCGGGCGAGATCCACGACGGCATCAGCCAGCGCATCGTCGGCCTGTCGTTCCACCTGTCCGCTGCGGCGGGGGCCATCGACACCGACCCGGGTTTCGTGGCGCACCAGATCGATGCCGCGCGGACGCTGGCTGCGGACGCGCTCGACGAGACCCGTTTCGCGATCGCGGGCTTGCGACCGTCCGTCCTCGACGACCTCGGTCTCGCCGCAGGCCTGGAAGGCCTGGCCCGGACCCTGCCCGCCGTGACGGTCGAGCTCGACGTCGCCGACCACTGCGAGCTCCCCGATCACGTCGAGACGGCCCTGTACCGCATCGCGCAGGAAGCCATGCAGAACGTCGCCAAGCACGCCGAGGCCGGGCACGTGCGTGTGCGGCTGGCCTGTCGTGGTAGCCGTGTGACGCTGGAGATCAGCGATGACGGCAAGGGTTTCGATCCACGCGCCGTCCCCACCGAGGACCGCGTGACCTACGGGCTGTCGGGGATGCGTGAACGCGCCGACCTGGTCGGCGGGCGGTTGCGGGTTGTGTCGCGCCCAGGGGCGGGGTCGATGATCCACGTGACCGTCGACCCCGCCGACCCCGCGCACGCGAGGAGCTAGGCGGCCAGCTCGTCCTCCATGTCGGGCTTGTAGCTCCCGGTCGTCGCCGCACCGTTGCACCGTGCCCGGTGGGCCAGGATGCGCTGGGCTTCCTCCATCTTGGAGTCGTCACCGGCCCAGGTGTCCAGCGCCGGACCCTGGATCGCCCGCGCGTACGAGAAGCTGAGCTTCCACGCGTGCGGACCGCCGGTGTTCATCGCGTTCAGGCGGGCGGTCGCATCCACCGCGCCCTGGCCACCGGACAGGAACACGATCCCGGGGAGCGCAGCGGGCACCGAACGGTTCATCGCCCGCACGGTCGCCTCGGCGACCTCCTCGGGCGTGGGCTGCTCGGACGAGTCCTCGCCGGGCAGGACCATGTTGGTCTTCAGCAGCGTGCCCTCGAGGCGCACGTCCTGACCGATCAGCTCGTCGAACAGCGCCCGCAGCACGGCGACCGTCACCTCCTCGTCGCGCGCCATGGAGTGGTCACCGTCCATCAGCACCTCGGGCTCGACGATCGGGACGACGCCGAACTCATGGCACACCGCCGCGTACCGCGCCATCGCGTGCGCGTTGGCCCGGATGCAGGCTTCCGAGGGCGTGCCGTCACCGATCGTGTACACGGCCCGCCACTTCCCGAAGCGCGCCCCCAACTCCACGTACTCGGCGAGGCGTTCGCGCAGCCCGTCCACCCCACAGGTGACCTTCTCGCCCGGGTGCAGTGGGAGCGGTGCGGTGCTGGCGTCGAGCTTGATCCCCGGGATGATGCCCTTGTCCTGGAGCACCTGCGGGAAGGGTCGGCCGTCATCGGTCGACTGGCGGATCGTCTCGTCGTAGAGGATGACCCCGCTGATGCCGTCCTCGAGCCCCGGCGCCGTGAACAGCAACTGCCGGTACTTGCGGCGCGTCTCCTCGTTCGGCTCCACGCCGACCGACTCGAGTCGGCCCGACGCGGTGCTGTTGCTCTCGTCGGCGGCGAGGATGCCCTTGCCGTCCGCCACGAGGGTCTGGGCGGTCCCGTCGAGTTCGATGGGGCGGACCTCGCGGTCGGGAGTGGCGCTATCCAGGCTGCGCAGCGTGCGTTCGAGCGCTTCCAGATCCTTGACTTGGGCCATGGGGTGTCTCCTCGTTCGCGGGCGGTCACGTCCATACTGGCGCTTCGACGGTCGCTCGACCTCCCCCGAAAGTGGGTGGCGCGCGGGCGCCCGGCCCACCGGGGAGGGTCACACGGGGAGGATCGGTCCCAACCAGTTCCCCCCCCATGGGGGGATGGCGGGCCGGCCACCGCGGCGTACGGTCGGTACGTCCGCTGGAGGTGGGTCGTGCCCGACCGGAACGCCACGCACGTCGCCTTCCTCGGCGCGGCGGCGGCGACGCTCGATGATCACCGCGCCTCGGGCGGCGGCCAGGCGCTCGCGGCCGCCCGCGCGCGCGGAGGGGATGCGGTCGTCGACGAACTCGTCCGCTCGGGCCTGCGAGGCCGCGGGGGCGCGGGCTTCCCCACCGGGGTGAAGTGGCGGACGGTGCGAGACAGCCCGGCCGGAACCAAGTACGCGGTGTGCAACGCCGCGGAGGGTGAACCGGGGACCTTCAAGGACCGCTGGCTGTTGCGCCGCAACCCGTACCAGGTCCTCGAGGGACTCGCGATCGCGGCCGACGCGATCGGTGCCAGCCGCGCCTACGTGGCCGTGAAGGCCACGTTCGCGCGGGAACTGGCACGCTTGGAGCGCGCAGCGGCCGAGATGAGCTCGGACGGCCTCCTCGGCGAGCTGCCCATCGAGGTGATCGCCGGCCCCGACCACTACCTGTTCGGGGAAGAGAAGGCGATGTTGGAGGTGATCGAGGGCCGGCTGCCACTTCCACGGATCCTGCCTCCCTACCAGGTGGGGCTGTTCGCCGCTGCCATGGCACCCAACCCCACGGTGGTCAACAACGTCGAGACGCTCGCGCACGTAGTCCCGATCGTCCGCGACGGGGCGGAGCGGTTCCGGTCGGTCGGGACGGACGCCTCGCCGGGGACCATGCTGTTCACCCTCTCGGGGGACGTGCAGCGGCCGGGCGTGTACGAGGTCGCGCTCGGCACGCCGTTGCGGGCGCTGATCGACGACGTGGGAGGAGGCCCGTTGCCAGGTCGTCGCATCAAGGCCGTGTTCCCGGGGGCGTCCAACGCCGTCCTGACCGCCGACCAGCTGGACACCGCGCTCGACTTCGACGCGATGCGGGCAGCGGGGTCCGGGCTCGGATCGGGCGGTTTCGTGGTCTACGACGACTCGGCCTGCGTGGTCGGGGCCACGGCAGCGTTCTCGCGGTTCCTGTTCGTCGAGTCGTGCGGGCAGTGCCCGGCGTGCAAGGAGGGGTCGCGGAAGATCACCGCGTGTCTCGAACGCGTCGAACGGGGCACGGGGACCGAAGCTGACCTCGACACGGTCGTGGAGCGGTGTCGCAGCGTCACCGGCGGGAGCCGCTGCGGCCTCCCCGATGGCGAGTCGCTCCTGGTCCGCAGCGCTGTGGAGCGGTTCCGCGACGAGTTCGTCGCCCACCTCAGCCGCGGCTGCCCGCGGCCTCGGCGGCTCCCCTTCCCCGACCTGAAGGACTTCGACGAACAGGCCGGTCAGTTCGTCTTGGCGGGCCCGCACGCGTACGACGTGGAGCGGGTCGGTGGTTGAGAACGGCACGCAGATGACCACGGACCCGAGGGTGGCCCCACCGCCGACACGGACCGTGAAGGTCGGCGACCTCGCACGCGGTCCCGTGATCGCGACCGGCCCGGGGGCCACGCTGAGAGAGGCGGCCAGGACCATGGATGAGCACGGTGTCGGCTCGCTGGTGGTCCTCGAGGACGGGGCGCTGGTCGGGATCGTGACCGAGCGCGACCTGCTGCGGTGCATCGCGACAGACACCGATCTGGATACCACACGCGTCGAGGCCGCCATGACCCACAGCGTGGTGACCGTCGCCCCTGACTGGGAGGTGTACGAGGCCGCGGCCGAGATGACCGATCGCCGGATCCGTCACCTCGTGGTCACCGAGGGGTCGAATGTGGTGGGCGTCCTGTCGATCCGCGACGTCCTCCTCGCGGGGCAACGCGTGGAGCTGACGGACGGGAACTGGGCCGTGCTGCGTGATCCGCTGACGTTCACGCTCCGGGAGCGTCGGCGCCTGCAACGCACGCTGCTGCACCTGGGTGGCGGGCCAGTCGCCGATCTCGACGTCGACGAGCTGATCGGCGTCCTGGTGGGCAGCTGGTCGTTCGACCTGCCGCTGCCGCCGGATCGCGCGGCGCTCGCCACGCTGGCGGACGAAGATCGCCAGTTGCTCCGCGCTGCGGTGCTGGACGAGCTCGCCGATGTCCAGCGGGCGGTGCAGCCGGCTCCCGGTTGGCGTCACTGGGATCGCTGACGCAACCGGGCCGTCACTCAACCGGGCCGTCACCGGCCCGCGGGCGCGTCGAACCGTGGTTGTGGGTGCGGTCGTGCGCGGTCGGTGAGGTGCGCGACGAACAGCTCAGCCGTCGGGGTCGTGTCCAGGTGGGTGACGGCGTGCCACGGACGCGCGATCGGGGTGCCCTCGACGTCGACGACGCGGAGCTCATCGGCGGCCACCTCGCGGTCGACGGCGTCGCGAGACACCAGGCCGAACCCCAGGCCGGCGGTCGCGGCCGCGACGACCGCGCCGTTGGAACCGAGCGTGAGGACGGGCGGGTCGATCCCCACCGCGTTGAGCAAGCGCTGGAGGGCCGCACGGGTCCCCGAGCCGGCCTCCCGCAGCAGCCAGGTCTCCGACTCCAGCTGGACCAGCGACACTCCGTCGGTTGGGGCCCGGCCAGGCGCGGCCACCACCACAAGTTCGTTGGGACGGACGGCGCGGGTCTTCACATCCGCGTCGACGGGCGGTCGTCCGGCCAGGGCGATGTCGACCTCGTGCTGCAGCAGCAAGGACCACACTCGCTCCCGGTTGCCGACCTCGAGCCGCAGCCCCACGTGGGGGTAGTCGTCGAGGAACGTCGCCAGCGATCGTGGCAGGACGTGTTCGCTGGCGGTCGTGACCGCAGCGATGCGGAGGTTGCCGCGCGTGGGATCCGCCCCTCCGCTGGCAGCGGTCTCGGCCTCCTCAAGCAGACCCAGCACCCGCCGGGCGTACCCGGCGAACACCTGGCCGGCCTCGGTCAGGCGCAACCCTCGGCCGTGCGGCTCCACCAGGTCTGATCCGAGCGACCGTTGTAGCGCCCCGACCGCAGCCGACACGGCCGGCTGGGTCACCACCAGGCGTTCCGCTGCCGCGCGGACCGACCCGGTGTCGGCGACCGCCACGAAGGCGCGGAGCTGTGTGAGCGTCACGTGACCGACCCTTCACACGTCCGAGAGCACGAATGATAAAACGATAGTTATGTGTAACGCTAGATTTCTATACGTCCGACCGGGGTACCCCGTCCGTTGGCGAGTACGTTCGTATGGGTCCATCCCTACGAGACCTGCTTACACTCGGGAACGTACGGGACAGGACCGATCACACGAGGAGACGGACAACTTATGGGTGGTGGCAACGGAGAACGGTGGGAAGCAGGAGTCCTGCCGTACGTCGACATGGGTTATTACGAGCCAGACTACGAACCGCGTGACACCGACATCCTGTGCGCCTTCCGGGTGTCCCCGCAGCCCGGGGTCCCATGGGAGGAGGCCGCCGGTGCGGTGGCGGGAGAGTCGTCAACGGCGACGTGGACGGTGGTGTGGACCGATCGGCTGACGCCGTACGAGTACTACCGGGCGCGTTGCTATGACATCCAGGAGGTGCCCGGCGAGGAGAACCAGTTCATCGCGTACGTCGCGTACGGGCTGGACCTGTTCGAGGAAGGGTCGATCGCCAACCTGACGTCGTCGATCATCGGCAACGTCTTCGGCTTCAAGGCGCTCAAGGCCCTGCGGTTGGAGGACATGCGCATCCCGCCGACCTACCTCAAGACCTTCCAGGGTCCGGCGCACGGCATCCAGGTGGAGCGCGACTACCTGCGCAAGTGGGGGCGCCCGCTGATGGGCGGGACGATGAAGCCCAAGCTGGGGTTGTCGGCCCGCAACTACGGCCGGGTGGTCTACGAGGCGCTCCGCGGTGGGCTGGACTTCACCAAGGACGACGAGAACATCAACTCCCAGCCGTTCATGCGCTGGCAGGACCGCTACCAGCACGTGATCGAGGCGGTGAACAAGGCCTCGGAGGTGACCGGCGAGGCCAAGGGTCACTACATGAACGTGACCGCGGCCTCGACGGAGGAGATGCTCAAGCGCGCCGAGTTCGCCAAGGAGCTGGGCTCGCCGATCATCATGGTCGACCTCACGGTCGGGTACACGGCGATCCAGTCGCTGGCGTACTGGGCTCGGGAGAACAACCTCATCCTGCACCAGCACCGGGCGGGGCACGCGACCTACACGCGCCAGAAGACCCACGGCGTGAACTTCCGCGTCATCGCCAAGTGGATGCGGATGATCGGCATCGACCACATCCACGCCGGGACCGTGGTCGGGAAGCTCGAAGGCGACGCCAACCTCACCTACGGCTACTACGACACCTGCCGTGAGGGCTACCAGGAGCGTGACCTCGGACGTGGCATCTACTTCGACCAGGACTGGACCGGGATGCCGGGGATCTTCCCGGTGGCGTCCGGCGGGATCCACGCGGGGCAGATGCACGAGCTGCTGTACCACCTCGGCGAGGACACCGTCCTGCAGTTCGGTGGCGGAACCCTGGGTCACCCGTGGGGGATCGCGGCCGGCGCGATGGCCAACCGCGTCGGCATCGAGGCGATGGTCAAGGCGCGCAACGAAGGGCGTGACCTGATGAAGGACGGCCTCGACATCCTCAAGGAGACCGCCAAGAAGCACAGCCCGGAGCTGCAGGCGGCGCTGGACACCTGGGGTGACGTGACGTTCGAGTACGAGGCGGTCGACTCGCCCGACATGGCCGAAGCATCGAGCTGACACGACCGGCCCGACGCCGGGCACGCGACCTGCTCGGCGTCGGGTCCCACCAGGCCCACAGACCAGGCCCGCAGACCAGGTCCGCAGACCAGGAAGGATTTCACGCATGAGCATGAAGCTGAGGCAGGGACAGTTCTCCTACCTCCCCGACTTCACCGAGGAGGAGGTCGCCGCGCAGATCCGCTACGCCGTCCAGAACGGCTGGGGGATCTCGATCGAGTACACCGACGACCCGCACCCGCGCAACGACTACTGGGAGTTCTGGGACGTCCCGATGTTCGGCATCGAGGACGAGTCAGAGGTCCTCGAAGAGTTGCGCAAGTGCCGTGAGGAGCACCCCAACATCTACGTCGGGCTGACCGCGTACCGGTCGGACCGGGACCGCCAGGGCGCCATGCTGCACTTCATCGTGCAGCGCCCCGACGACGAGCCCGGCTTCCGGCTCGAGCGCCAGGCCAAGAACGCACGGGTCATGAGCTACAAGGTCAACCCGTACGCGACCGAGAAGCCCGCTGGCCAGCGCTACGACGGCAGCAAGTGACGGGACCCAAGACCAGGGTGAGCTAACCCCACCCGGCATCACGCGCCGCCCGATCGGCATCCCCGGCCGGGCGGCGTTCGCCGTTCCCGCTGAGCGAGGACCCAGCGAGGTCGCCGGTGACCGGTTCGGCGACGGCGGCAGCGTCGCGACGCGGGGCCGGACGCGGCTGCGGTGACCGGCGCAGGGCAAGGGCACGCCGGCGTCGGTGGCCGTTGTGGCCGTGACCGACCACCCGGCGTCCCCACCCGGAGACCGCCGCCGTGAACCGGCGGGGCGTGGGCGTGCGATCGGCGCGCTTCTCGCGCGCGGCCAGAAGCTCGGCGGCGAGCTGGTCGCCCAGGGAGCGCGTCCGCCGGGTCCGCTCCGCCTCGCGTAGCCAGTGGGGTTTCAGCCACTCGGGCGGGTTGGCCGCGAGCCACACGCCGGCGAACAGCAGCGCCACCGCGCCGAACACGGCGATCAGGACGACGGGGAGCGGCCACGGACTCGGGACGCTCATCGCCGCGATCATCGCCGCCGTGAGCAGGCCGTACAGCGCGACAGGGATGGGCACGAAGCCGAGGTGACGGACCACCAGCGGGGCGTCTTGCGCGAAGTACCAGGTGCCCAGCCAACGCAGTCGACCGGTCCGGAACGCCCCGCCGATGGCGGCCACGAACAGCGTGGCGGTCACGATCAGGCCCTCGGCGATCATCTCACGACACCCCGTGTTCGTCGGCCAGCGACGGCAACGTACCGCCAACCTGGCGTGGCGGCGTGGACGGCGGCGGAACCGCGGCCCCGGTCGCCGTTACGAGACGCGACCTCGCCGCGGCGGCACCGCCTCGGTCGGTTGATCGTCCCTCCACGACCACAGGCCGGTCGCCTCGGCGACCGCGGTGATGGTCATCGTCTCGCGTTCGACCAGCGTCTCGGCAACGGTCCGCAGGAGCGCGGCGTGGTCGCCGAGGATCGTCCGCGCCGCCTGCTCTGCGCGCGCTAACAGCTTGCGCACGCCGGGGTCCGGGCGGCCGGCGCCGGCGGCGTCAGGGTGGTGGTCGGTGGCGTCCGCGGCCAACTCGAACTTCCCGGTCATCGCCCATCGTTCCACCATCCGACGGGCCAGCTGCGCCGCGTCGTCGAGGTCGTCCTCGGCCCGCGAACTCGGCTCCCCGAACGTGTTGACCTCGGCTGCCCGCCCGCCGAGCAGCACGATGAGCTGGCTCATCAATTCACGTTTGGTGAGGACCTCACGGTCGTTGCCGAGCGACCACGGCGACCGTGTCGTCGCCCCCGATCGGGTCACGATCGACACCCGCGGGGGCGGTCGCACCCCGCGCAGCAGCAGGGCGAGCAGTGCGTGCCCCGCCTCGTGGTACGCGACCAGGAGCTTCTCGTCTGGTCCCATCACCCGGTTGTTGCGCAGTCCCGTCACCAGCCGGTTGATCGCCTCGTGCACATCGTCGGCGGCGATGCGGGTGCGGTGGCGGCGGGCAGCCAGCAGCGCCGCCTCGTTGACGATGCGCGTCAGTTCGGCGCCGCTGAGCCCAGCGGTCTGGCGTGCCACCTCCCGCCAGTCGACCTGCCGTGACACCGGCCGCCGTGACGCGTGCAACCGCAGGATCGACTCGCGCCCCGCCACGTCGGGACGATCGATCAGGATGCGCCGATCGAACCGCCCCGGGCGGACCAGGGCGGGGTCGAGTAGCTCCGGGCGGTTGGTGGCCCCGACGATCAGCACCCCGGCGGCCGCCTCGAAGCCGTCGAGCTCCACCAGCAGCTGGTTCAACGTGTGATCGAACTCCCGGTCGCCCGACATCCCCCCGCTGCGTCGCCGGCCGACCGCGTCGAGCTCGTCGATGAAGACGATCGCGGGCGCATCGCGCTGTGCCTGGCGGAACAGCTTGCGGATACGGGCGGCGCCGATGCCCACGTACTGCTCCACGAAGCTGGCCGCCGACACGTAGTGGAACGGCACGCCTGTTTCGCCGGCCAGGGCGCGTGCCAACAGCGTCTTGCCGTTCCCCGACGGGCCGCACAGCAGGATGCCCTTGGGGAGTTCGGCGCCGACCGCCCGGAACCGTTCCGGGTCGGCGAGGAACTCACGCACCTCGGCCAACTCCGCGATCGCGTCGTCCAGGCCGGCCACGTCCGCGAACGTGACGCCGGGGCGGTCCGCGACCACCTCTGCGAACCCGCCGGCTGGCTGACCGGCGCCGGCCGGGACGCGTGACCACTCCCCGTCTGCGTCGCCGGGTCCCTCGGATGCTCCGGCGTTGGAGCTCGCCGCACGACGCCGTGCCCGGCGCGTTCCCGGGACCGCACCGTTGAGGAACAGGGCTAACAGCGCCCCGACGACGAGCACCGCGGCGGTGAGTAAGAACTCGGGGCGCAGGAACAGCTCCACGACCGAAGCACGGTAGCGGCGTCCAACCCTGCGTTCAATCGGCACCCGGCTGCGCTCGCATCCGCGGTGACACCGGTCCATACTGGATCGGGAGCGACGTCCGACGACGAGCGACGTCCACGACCCGGAGGGTGCGCGTGAAGTTGGGCATCGTTGGTAAGGGAGGAGTCGGCAAGACCACGGTGTCTGCGCTGTTCGCGCAGGCCTACCGGGAACGCGGTTCACGCGTCGTGGCGATCGACACGGACTCGAACCCGAACCTGGGGATCTCGCTCGGGCTGTCGCTGGAGGACACGGAATCCATCCCCGCCCTCCCCCGGTCGGTGGTGGTCGGTCAGGGCGCGACTGACGCGACAGCGGAGTCGCTGATCGGCGAGTACGGGCGCGCGACTCCCAGCGGGGTGACGTTGCTGACGGCCATGCGCGTCGATCAGGCGGGCGCCGGGTGCACGTGCGGGGGTCACGCCACCGTCCGCAGCCTGCTGAGCGAGGCGATCGACGAGCAGGCCGACGTCACGATCATCGACATGGAGGCGGGCCTGGAGCACCTCAGCCGCTCCGGCGGAACGCTGGCGTACGCCGACGTGCTGCTGGTGGTGATGGAACCCAGCCGCAAGTCCGTGATCACCGCCGCCCGCACCATGACGTTGGCGGAGGAGCTGGGGATCCCGCGCGTCTACGGCTTGGGCAACAAGGCTCGCTCCGCCGACGACGCGGAGTTCTTCCGCGCGACCGCGGACGAGTTCGGTGTGCCGCTGGCCGGGGTGATCCCCTTCGCCGACGAGGTTGCCCGAGCCGACCGAGCAGGCGCCGGGGTGACCACCGGTCCCCCGGCAGCGGTGCGGGTGGAGATCGATCGGGTGATCGACTTCCTCGAGGAGCAACTGGTCGCCACCGCCTAGACGTCCGGCGGCGCGCGACCGGTGGTGCAGCGCGCGCACGGCGACCGCGCCACGGTGAGGGACCGCGAAGGAGACGTGGTAAGCGACCGGAGGGAAAAGATGGGAGCCGACGACGTCCTGGGAGCCGACGACGTCCTGGGACACGACGACGTCCTCGTGGTCACGACGCGTTCCAAGCTGCGCAGCCCCCGGTTCTTCCCCCAGATGATGCTGGCCTCGACGCGGATCCGCCGCCAGCTCGGCCGAACCAGTGGCGTGGTGCGCTGGGCCAGCGTGGTCGCCAGTCCGACCGAGTTCTGGACGATCACGGTCTGGAGTAGCCGCCACCTGATGCAGGAGTTCATGCGTTCTGAGGAGCACGGCTACATCATGTGGCTGTTCTCCAAGTGGCTGCGCTCCTTCTGGCTGATGCGGTGGCGCCCCGGCCAGCGCGAACACGGCGCCTGGTCGGACCTGACGATGTCACGTCGTGACACCGGTGGCGATGCGGCGGGCGAACACGGCACCCGCGCCCAGCGCGAGCTGGTCGACGAGATGTTCGCCAAGATGCCCTACCTGCGCGTCGCGATGGGCGACGACGGGATCGCGTCGTACCGCGACGCTCCGCACGTGCAGCAGCACCGCAAGCAGGTCGAAGGCGCGGGCGGAGCGGTCGTGCGGATCGAGACCTCGCCGCTGCGTACGCCGGTCGCGCTTGCCGACCTGCGTCGCCAGCGCGACCGTCTCCGGACCGCCCCGTCGTTGCTCGGCGCGGCGGCAGGCGTTGGCCGGCCTGGTGAGGCCTACCTGCTGGCCGTGTGGAGCGACCGGTCCGCCGGGGCGCGGTTGCTGGAAGGTGGCTGGGCGCGCGACCTGCGCCGGCGTTGGGGCGACGGTTACTGGGCATGCGAGTGGCTCCCGGAGAACGAGTTCGGCCACTGGGACGGCCGCCGGCTGCGTAGGGAGCTGCGCCGCCACCGTGCCGCTCGCCGCCGCGCCGCCGCCGCCGAGCGGGTCCCACGCTAAGGCACCGTTCGTCAGGTCAACGCCAGGGCGTACCCTGGTGGCAGCGGCGCATCAGGCGCCGATGAGCCACGTCGGAGGAACCATGTGCCTCGGCATGCCCGGCCAGGTCGTCGCGATCGTCGATCCTGACAACTCGATCGTCGAGGTGGACATCGCAGGCTCCCGCAAGCAGGTGTCGACCGCCGTGCTCGTCGACCACGATCCCCGTCCGGTCGAGGTCGGTGACTGGGTGGACGTCCACCTCGGTTTCGCACTGGCACGCATCAGCGAGGAGCAGGCCCGCGACGTCCTGGCCTTCCTCGCGCAGTTCGAGGAGGAGGATGTGCCCGATCCCGCGACGCTGTCCCCGCCGGCGTAGGCGCCGCCGTGGCGACGGTCGTGGATCCCACCCTCGACGCGTCTCCCAAACGCGTGGTGGTGGCTTGCTTCGGGAACGTGCTCCGCGGTGACGATGGGTTCGGCAACGTCGTCGCCGAACGGTTGAGCGCCGAGCCGCTCCCCGACGGCGTCACCGTGATGGAGGTGGGGATCGGCGGCATCCATCTGGTGCAGGCGCTGATGGACGCCCTCGACGCGCTGGTCGTGGTCGACGCCGTCGACCTCGGGCGCCCGCCGGGGACCGTCCTGGTCATGCAACCCGACATCGCCGACGTCGCCGCGATGTCCCCCGAGGAGCGACGCGACAGCCTGGCCGACATGCACTACGCGACGCCCGACCGGGCACTCATGCTGGCTCGGGCACTGGACGTCCTCCCCGCCGAGGTCGTCCTCGTCGGATGCCAGGTCGCCGACCCTGAGATGCTCGGTGAGGGACTGACTCCCACCCTCGACGCCGCGGTGGAACCTGCCATCGCCGAGATCCGTCGGGTCGTCGGCGAGTTCGGCATCGTCTGGTAGCCAGCGACGGGCTCGCGGGGTAGGTGTCGGGCGCACTTACCTGGCCGTCCAGGCCACCTCTAGGGTCCGCCGCTCATCGACACGTCTCGGCCCGTGGCCTGTCGGGCTCGGTGACCCGCCGCGTGTCAGGACATGGAGGTCTTCCGATGCGCCGTCCCGTGCTGTCCGGTCTGGTGGTGGCGGCCCTGATCGCGGTGGCGTGCGGCGGCCAGGACGGCGGCGGGGGCGCCACGCCCGGCGCCACCCCACGCGGTGACGGAGAGCAACCCACCCCGGCCGCCCGGCAGGAGCTGGTGGTCGCCTACGGCGCTGACCAGTTCCAGCTCGAGCTGAACAAGAAGCGGCTGGGGATGTACCCGCTGAACGCCAACATCTGCGAGCCGCCCGTCCAACTCACCGAGGACTTCCAGGTGGCTCCGCTGTTGGCCACCGACTGGGAGTACGTCGGCGAGAACACCTACCGGTTCACCCTCCGCGAGGGCGTCACGTTCCACGACGGCAGCGAGCTGACCGCAGAGGATGCCGAGTACTCCATCGACCTGACGACCGAGGAGCCGGAGACCAACTACAGCTTCCTCGATGCGGGATCGGCCACCGCGACAGGCGACATGCAGCTCGAGATCACCCCGACCCAGCAGAACGTCCGGCTGATCGACCAGATGACGCACCCGACGTACTCGATCATGCCGTCGGGCACCGACCCGACCGTCGAGCCGGTGTGCACCGGTCCGTTCCGCTTCGTGGAGTACGTCGAGAACGACCATCTGACCGTCGAGCGCAACGACGACTACTGGGGTGAGCCGGCGCAGCTCGAGCGCATCACGTTCCGGTTCATCCCTGACGCGGCGACCCGGGCGTTGGCGCTGCAGTCGCAGGAGGTGGACGCGATCGCTGACGTCGACCGTGCCCAGGTCTCGTCTCTCCGCCAGCAGTCCGGGGTGACGGTCGTCACCGCCCCGCCGGGGCAGGTCATCGTGCTGTACATCGCTCAGCGCGGCTCGGACGGGAGCGAGAAGATCACCGCCGACCCGGCGGTGCGCCGCGCGATCGCGCACGCCATCGACCGCGAGGGTCTGGTCAACGGCGTGTTGGACGGCAACGCCGAGGTCGTGTCGACCGTGAACCCGCCGTCCGTCCTCGGTGAGCATGCCGACCGCATCCAGGGGGTCGCGCACGACCCTGAGCGCGCCAGGCGCGTGCTGGACGAGGCCGGGTGGACGCAGCCAGGCGGTGGCCAGGTGCGTTCCAAGGCCGGCCAGCCGCTGGCGCTGACGATGATCTACGACTCGTCACGGGTGTCGGCTGACGTCGCGCAGTACGTCCAGGCGCAGCTGGCGGAGGTCGGCATCCAGGCCGACATCGAGCAGCTGGACAAGGCTGCGTACCAGGAGCGGATCGACACCGGCCAGTACGACCTCGACATCGAAGCGCCCAACCAGAACGACTCCAACCCGGCGTTCCTGCTGGCGTTGCGGTGGTACTCCAAGTCCAAGGTCCGCAACGCCCAGTACGTCTCGATCGGCCCGGCCTACGACGCGTTGATCGACCAGGCGCTGAGCGAACCCGACCGCGAGGAGGTCAAGCGGATCGCGGCCGAAGCGATGCAGCTGCTCGTCGACGAGGAGGTCGGGGCGGTCCCGCTGGCAGGCACCTTCCGCATCTACGCGCTCAGCGAGAAGGTGCAGGGCTTCGAGCCGCATCCGTCGGGCATCAACCAGAGCTGGGCCACGGTCTGGCTCTCGGAGTGAGGAGCGCAGCGGGGCGCCGATGATCGGGTACACGGCCCGCCGCGTCGCGTCCCTGGTCCCTGTGTGGCTCGGCATCACGCTGATCGCGTTCGCCTTGAACGCGATCACCCCGGGCGACCCTGCGCGCATCATCCTCGAACAGCGCAGCGCCGAAGCCCCGTCGCAGGCGGAGGTCGAGGCGCTGCGTGAGGAGCTGGGGCTGACCGACCCTCTGCCGGTGCGCTTCGCTCGCTACGTCGGCCACGCCGCGACCGGCGACCTGGGGACCTCGTACCGCACCGGGCAGCCGGTCCTCAGCGAGCTGGCGCGACGGTTCGTGGTGACGCTGCAGGTCGCGGTGCCCGCGCTGGTGCTGGCCCTGGCGCTGTCGATCCCGCTCGGGGTGGCGGCCGCCTCCCGGCGCAACACGCCGGTCGATCACGTGTCGCGGTTGGGGGCGCTGGTCGGCGCGTCGGTGCCCAGCTTCTGGCTGGCGTACCTGCTGATCCTGTGGCTGTCAGTGGGCCTGGGGTTGTTGCCCGTCGCCGGTCGCGGGAGCTGGCGTCACCTGATGCTACCGTCGGTGACCCTGGCCCTGGGCGCAGCCGCCGGTATAGCCCGGTTGACACGGGCCAGCGTCCTGGAGGTCTTGAGCGAGGGGTACGTCCGCACCGCCCGGGCGATGGGCGTGCCACGCCGTGTCGTCCTGTTCCGTCACGCGCTGAAGAACGCGCTGATCCCGGTGGTGACGCTGGCCGGCCTGCGCTTCGGCTACCTGCTGGGCGGTGCGGTCATCGTCGAGACCGTCTTCGCGTGGCCGGGCCTCGGCAAGCACGTCGTCGACGCGATCTACGACCGCGACTACCCCACGGTTCAGGGTTTCGTGCTGTTCATCGGAACGGTCTTCGTCTTCGTCAACCTGGCGGTGGACGTGCTCTACGTGCGCTTGGACCCGCGCGTCCGGCTGGCCGACCGGGGGCCCGGTGTCGCCGCTTGATGTCCAGACCGCCGGCGAGCAGCGCCTGGGCGGCGACCTGCCGTCCGAGCGTCACGCCGCGCAGCCA
>JALYHG010000246.1 GCA_030776725.1 Actinomycetota bacterium | reverse complement strand
ACCATCGTGTGCGTGTCGCGCGGGAGACGCCCGGCTGAGCAGAGGCGTTCGAGATAATGGCGGGCGTGCGGTCGGTGCTCGGGCGACGGGGCGATGGCGACGAGCGTGAGTCGCGCCTGCCAGTTGCGTCCGATCTGGTATGCGCAGAGCGTCGCGAGGTCAAGGTGGGGGAGCCGCGGACCCAGCTCCCACTCCGGGCCCTGGTCGCCCAGGACGAGGGCGATCTCGCGGCGACGTCCCCAGCCCACCTTTGGGTGGGCGGCCGAGAGGACGACGCCGACGTCGTGACGCTCGACGGCGTCCATGATCGCCGTGAGCTGACCGTCGCGTGAGATCTCGTCGGGAACGGTGAGGAAGACGATGTTCGGTGTCAGGAACGCACCGGCGAGCGCCTGGATGCTCGTGACGACGCCGCGCTCGAAGCTCTCCGCGTCGACGACGCTTGCGGTGGCGAAGATGTCCTCGGAGCCGAAGTCGCGGCGCACGCCTTCTAGCTGTCGTGCCAGGTCATCGCCGCCGACGCCGATGATCTTGACCGTTCCCTTCGGCGCCGCGATCGCGTGCACGAGTCGGAACGTCGCCCGCAGCTCGTCGATGTCCTGAACCGGGTGGAGGATGTTCGGCTTCCACGCGCGTTCGTTGCTGCCGCCAAGTTCGATGACGCGCTTGGCCGCCCACTCCGCGAGCGCGACGAACAATCCGCTGCGCATGTCGCCCGCGGGCGCCTGGAGGTGCCGACGGACGAGCATGACGTAGAAGGCCAGTGTGAGCCCGACCGCGATGAGCCCGAACACCGGGTTGATGATGAACATCGCGAAGACGCACCCGCCGGCGCCGATCAGCGGGACGATGCGGGGCACCCGGAGGAGCGGTCGGAAACTCACCAGCCCGAGACTCTGCTCGATGAGCACGACGACGTTGATCATCGTGTACGTCACGAGGAAGAACATCGTGATGAGCGGCGCGATCGCGTTGAGGTCGCGCAGCAGAAGCGCGGCGAAGACGATGAGGCCGGTGACGATGTTCGCGTTGCGCGGCTCGCCGCGACGGTCCTGCGCCGCGAGGAGAGGAGCGCCCGGCAGGCCACCGTTCGCTGCGATGGCCTGCAGGATGCGCGGCGCCCCAACGATCGATCCCAAGGCCGACGACAGGGTTGCGCCGAGGAGGCCGGCCACGACCAGGGGCGGCCACGCCGCCCGACCGATCATCACGAAGTAGTCGGAGGCGAGCTCGTCCATGGTGGCGGACCGGGCGAGCCAGAAGGCCAGCATCACGTAGATGACGAGGCTCACACCGATCGCGGAGAGGGTGCCGCGGGGGATGCTCCGGCGTGGGTCCTCGAGCACGCCGGAGAGGTTCGCCCCTGCCATGATCCCGGTCGCCGCCGGGAAGAAGACGGCGAACACGACCCAGAAGCTCGCACCCTGGAAGCCGTCCTCAGGCGCGCCGGGGAAGTCCCCGACCCACGTGATGGGCTCCGTCATCGAGCCGCCGACGGCGGCAGCCGCGATGGAGATCAGCGACAAGGCGATCGCGGCGAGGATGAGGAACTGCACCCGGAAGGCGAGCCCTGGACCGACGTAGGCAACGGCGAAGACGAACACGAAGACCAGGAGGTCCACCGCGAGCGCTGGTGCCTCCGGTATGACGTACTGGAGCCCGGCTCGGAACCCGAACACGTACATCGCGACGGCGAGTGCCTGGGAGACGAAGAGCGGGATGCCGACGGCACCGCCTACCTCCAGTCCAAGCGACTGTGAGATGATCGAGTAGGCGCCTCCTGACCCGATGCGGATGTTGGTCGTCAACGACGACAGCGACAGGGCGGTCGCGCCGGTGATCGTGAAGGCGGCGAGGATGATGCCGAGGCCCCACAGCAGGCCGGCGTTGCCGATCACCCAGCCCTCGCGTAGGTACATGATCACGCCGAGGATCGTCAGGAGCGTGGGGGTGAACACCCCCTCGAAGGTCCCGAACGTCCTCGGCGCCGGTACTGCTTCCTGCTCGCTGGATGTCAGCTGCTCCACGGCGCTTCCCCCGTTGGATCCGCGGACCGAACCACGGGCGGCGGCGTCGCCGCTGACCGCGGGGTTGCGTCGTCGCTGACCGTGACCTCGCTGCTCACGTCGCCTTCCCTGTCGCGTCCCGTAGAGGCAAGCAGCCGCCCGTTGTGCCGCGGGCGTCCCGAAGGACGGTGAGCCCGAGACACCTCGCGGCCGCGAGCGGCAGGGGTCGTGTGGGAGATGGTCGTTCCGGCTTCTCGCGGTGACGGTACGCATCGTCCGCGCCGCGATACGTCACGGCATCGTCCTGCGAGCGAGAGCGGTCACGCGACCCTCGTGCAGGGCTTCGTCGACCAACGGTTCGACCGGTCCCGCTACGGCGTGCGCCGCACCGTCGAGTCCTTCGGCCAGCAGCTGCCGACGAGTCGATCTGGATGTCCTCTCGCGGGATCTGCAGGACGCGGCATGCGCAACCCTGCGGCCTCGGTCCGTTTTCTCTCGGGCTGCTTGGGGGAGCTGCCCGATGAGCGACCGGGCATTGCGGTTGGTACGTCGCATGGTCGGAGCCGACACACGACTGGACACCGCCCGGCGCGGGCGGAAGAACACCTGACCGATCAATCCCACCGAGGGGTAGG
>JALYHG010000245.1 GCA_030776725.1 Actinomycetota bacterium | reverse complement strand
GCCCGGTTGTGGGCCACGCGTGCGGGGCCGCACGAGCTGCATCCGGACGCGACTCCGTGTCAGCTGGCGCAGCTGCTCTCGACAGGGTCCGCGTGCTCGACGGCGTTCCACGCGGTCGGCGTCGGATCGCCGGTCAGGTCGTGCACGCGAAGGGTGGCGTCGAGGATGCCGTCGGCTCCCGGGTGCCCAGGCACGGGGTTGCCGTTGACGCAACCGAACAGGTCCTGGGCCGGTTCGCCCGGCGGCTGCATCGCGACCGCCGTGCCGGCCGACATCGCTAGCACGAACAGCAGTGCGGTGAACAGGATGGTGATGCGTCGCATGTTTCCCTCCTCTTGGTGGGGTCTCCACAGCGGGGACGGACCTTGCGGTGCGCCGGCCCCGCTGCTCGGCCAGCAGCATGACGCTCACCGGTTGTGGTCCGACCACAGACCGGTTGTGGCCCGACCACGGACCGGCTGCCGGGCGTCGTGCGTGCGCGGAGTCAGCCGCTGTCGGCGAGAATGGCGTCGAGGTGGGACAGGGCACGCTCGCTCATCTGTGTCACGGTCAAGCGTCGCCCTCGGTCGGCGGCGGTCTGGGCGGCCTCGGGTCCGAGCCGGTCCTGCAGCTGGTCCCAGGCGGTCGCGAGCCGGTCGGCCTCGGCCCCGAAACTCGGAGCGAGACCCTCGGTGACCGCCCCGTGGAGCACCGCGGCGGGTTCGTCGGCACCGATCTGGGTCAGCACCTCCACGAGGTTGCGCAGGGTCGTGAGCTGGTGGGTGTAGTCGCCGAGCCGTCGCCAGTGCGCGATGACCTCGCTGAACAGCTTGAGTGCCGCGTCGATTTCGCCTCGCCGGCCGCGTAGCGAGGCCAGGGAGACCAGCGAGACCCCCTGGATCAGCGGGTTGTTGACCTGTCTGGCCAGTTCGATCGCGCGCTCGAGCGAGGCTGCGGCCTCGGCCGGGCGGGTGTCCAGGTGCGCCTCGCCGTGGGCGTAGCGGGCGAAGGCCCGCATCGTGGGGTTGCCCGAGGCGTCTGCGGCCTCGTGCAGCTCCGCGACGTGAGCGACGGCCGTGTCGTCCTCGCCTCGGTAGAGGTGGCCGAGCACCCGCAGCAGCCTCGCATAGGCCACGTAGTAGTCCTCACCGAGCCGCTGGGCGATCTCTTCTAGCCGGTCCGCCTGGGCGAGGATGTCGTCGAACCGTCCCTCGTACAACGCCGCGGTGCCGAGGGCATCGAGGGCCTGGACGGCGGTGAGGCTGTCCGGCTCGGCGCGCGCCAGCGCCGCTTCGGCCTCGCGGACGGCGCGGGCGGTCTCGCCCCGGTTGGTCGCACCCCTGGCGGCCGTCGCCAGCGCTGCGGCGCACGCCGGGTGCTCGGGGGCGTCGGTCATCTCCAGCGCACGGTGCGTCCAGGTGATCGTCTCGTCGCGAAGGCGGTACAGGACGTAGTCGCTCAGCGCGGCAGGAAGCCGCAGCGCACCGTCGACGTCACCGGTCGCGACCATCCACGCGTGCGCGGAACGCAAATCGGCGATCGCCCCATCGATCTGCGCCACGGCCGTGCCCTCGTCCTGTCCGCGCACCCGGGGGGCCAGGTCCTCCGTCAGGGCCACGTGGTAGTCGGCGTGGGCCCTGCGGTAAGTCTCCGTGGCTCCTGCGTCGGCGAGGCGCTTCGCCCCGAAGTCGCGCAGCGTGTCCAGAAGGTGGTATCGGACACTGTCGCCGTCGCGCTCGACCATCACCATGGACTTGTCGACCAGCTCTCCCAGCAGCCCCGCGACCTCGGCCTCCGCGAGGTCCCCGCCGGCGCACACCTGCTCGGCGGCAGCCAGCGTGAACGAGCCAGCGAACACCGACAGCCGGTCGAACAGGTCCGCCTCCGGGTCGGCGAGCAGATCGTAGGACCAGGCCACCACGGCCTCCAGCGTCCGATGACGGCCGGTGCCCCCCACGGGCCCGCCGCCCAGCAGCGCGAAGCGCTGGTCAATCCGTGCCACCAGGTCCTCGGGCGCCAACGCTCGGACCCGGGCGGCAGCCAACTCGATGGCCAGGGGCATGCCGTCCAGTCGTCGGCAGATCTCCGCGACCGCGGGAGCGTTGTCTCGGGTGAGGGAGAACGCTGGTTCGACCGCCTCGGCCCGCTCACGGAACAGCGCGCCCGCCGGCGTCTCCGAGATCTCCTCATGGTCGGACCCCCTCTCCGGCACAGCCAGGGGCGCCACCGGCCAAACGTGTTCGACAGGCAGGTGCAGGCGTTCACGCGAGGTGGCCAGGATCGCCACGTTCGGGCACCGACCGAGAATCGTGTCGACCAGAGGGCTGAGCACGTCCAGCACGTGCTCACAGTTGTCAAGGAGCAGCAGCAGACGACGTTCCCCCAGGGCGGCCACCAGCGTCTCGGTGGCAGACCGGTCACCGGTCGGCTGGATCCCGAGCGCGGTGATCAGCGCACCGCCCACGCTGTCGGCATCCCGCACCGTCGCCAACGCGCATTCGACGACACCATCGTCGAAGCCATCCGCCACCCGAGCGGCGACCTGCTCAGCCAGGCGCGTCTTGCCCACCCCGCCAGGTCCGGTCAACGTCACCAGTAGCTTCTCCCTGATCAACGACGCGACCGCGGCCACATCCTCATCGCGACCGATGAGCTCGGGCACGGGCACGGTCGGCTGCGGTCGGGGATGGGACGTCTCGTCCGCGTCGGAGTCCGCGGATGCGATCCCACCGTCCGGTGAACCGCGCCGAAGCTGCAGGCCCTCATCCTGACGCAGGATGCGCTCGTGCAACTCCCTCAGCGCGGGCGAGGGGTCCACCCCGAGCTCGTCGCGCAGGCTTTCCTGCAGCTGCCGGTACGTCGCCAGCGCACCCGCCTGCCGGCCGCTGCGGTACAGCGCCAGCACGAGCTGGCCGTGGGCGCGCTCATCGAGCGGATCCTCGACCACCGTCGCCTCGAGTTCACCGATCACTTCCTTGTGCCGACCCAGTGCCAGCCGCACGTCGACATGGTCCGCAGCGGCCCTGGCGCGCAGCTGTTCCAGGCGCACGGCCTCTGGACGCACCTGCGGGTGGTCCGCGAGCTCGCCGAAGGCCGGTCCTCGCCACAGCGCCCGAGCCTCGTCGAGCAACCGGAGCGCGGTCTCCGGGACCCGGTCCGCCACCTGACCGGCCCGCTGCACCAGCGACTCGAAGCGCCTCGCGTCGAAGTCGTGCACGTCCAGGTCCGCCCGGTAGCCGTCCGCCTCGGTGACGAGCGGCTGCGACGCGTCGGGCTCCACCTCCACGAGCTCAGCCCGCAGCCGCGAGACGTGACTCTGCAGCGACTTCCTCGCGCTCTCCGGCGGCTCCGCGCTCCACACCGCATCGATCAGAAGACCGGTCGTCACCGTCTCACCACCGGCAGCCAGGAGCACCACCAAGATGGTCCGCTGATGGCCACCGCCGACCGCAGCCCGGCGACCGCCCGCCACGACCTCGACCGGCCCCAACACACGGAACTGCATCTCACCTCACACCTTAGAGAGCGCTCCCCGTCAGAGAGCGCTTTCCACAGCCCAGGACGAGATCGCCCGACGGTCCATCAAGCTAGGTTCTGCCGCCGGAGACGGCCAGCGGCTACTTCGTCTAATGACGTCCGCAGGCCCGGACCTTCTCAGCTTGTGGAGAACGGCCGCGCGACGGGCGCCTCACCCTCGGGTGTGGGCGCGACTGCCGCAGTCAGACGTGGTCACCGGTGTGCGAAGTGCCGCGCTTCACGCCCCGTCTGACGGTCCGCTCGTCATGTTCCGCACCGCTGCGTCGATGGCCTGTTCCGTAGCCTCGACCGGCTCGATGTAGAGCCGACCCACGCGATACGCCCATCGCGAACGCCGCAGACCACGGGGCGTTGGCCGGGTTCGCTCCACCCAGCCGGAGAACGCATCCTGGCGATACTGACGCGTTCCTCACCGCGGCTCGCCCGCCCGACGAACTCGTCGATGATCTTGGGCGGTTCGCCGGCGGCCTC
>JALYHG010000244.1 GCA_030776725.1 Actinomycetota bacterium | reverse complement strand
CCGCTACCCCTGCTCCTGGGGGCCGGCCTGGTGATCTCGGTGGCCACCACCGGCGCCGTCTACGTGGTCGTCCGGTGGGACCTGGACCTGCCGGCGCGTGTCGGGGTGCTGGCGGTGGCGTACAACGCGCTGGTGGTCGTCGCCAAGTTCGGCCTCGCTCCGTGGGGGCTGTACGAGCTGAGCCAGCGGACAACGCTCGAGTCGTTCTTCCCCATCGAGCGGGTGGACGGCGCGGTGCTGACCGCGGCGACGATCCTGGCGCTGTACGCAGGTGCGTACATCCTGATCTACCTGCGGGCACGTCGCCGGGTGGAGAAGGATCTTCTGCGACACCGGACGCAGCGGTTGACGCGGCGCCAGAAGACGATCCTGATCGCCGCCGTGATCCTCGGAGCCACCGGTTCCGGTGTCGGGGTGGCGCTTCTCATCCCCGTCCTGGCTGGGGGCAGCTACCTCGGGTGGGTGTTCTCCTCAGCAGCGTCCCTCGCCGTCGCGGTGGTGTTGGCTGGCGCGACGGCACTGGCTGTGGGCGCCATGGGGTCAGCCGCCGACCGGGCGCGTGTGGTCGGCGACGCTGCCGTCCTCGTCAGCTTCTTCTGGCTCGGTCTGTACGTGCTGGTGCTCTACCACGTGCTGTGGGTCGTCTACGTGCTCGTCCTCACCGCTCTGTGGCCGCTGAAGGTGGTGATCCCGAAGTGATCGCCCGGTACGCGCGACTGTCCCTCGACATGCTCCGCTACCGCGTCGCGGCGATGATCTGGACCTTCCTACTGCTGGGGGCGGCGTCGTTCGACGGGCTGGCGTCCCTCGATGCGCGGTACGCGTGGGCGGCGTTGGCCCTGGCCGGGACCTACGTCGCCGCCACGACCGTCAACGACATCGCCGACCGCGACATCGACCTCGTCAACCACCCACGCGACCGTGGCAGGCCCCTGGTCACCGGCGCAGCCACGGTCGGCGACCTGGTGGCGGTCCACGCCGTCGGAGCGACGGTGGCGCTGCTGTCGGCAGCTGTCGTGGGTCGCGCCGCGTCGGCCATCGTGGTGGCGTCCCTGCTGGTCGGTTACGTGTACTCGATCGGTCCGATCCGCTTGTCCTACCGGACCTACCTGGCGCCGCTGGCCCTCGCCGTCGCCTACGTGGTGATGCCCTTCTCTCTCGGGCTGGTCGTGGCGGGCGCCGACGGGATCCGTGGCGACGAGGCGCTCCTCGCCGCGGCCCTGTACGCGTTGTTCCTCGCCCGGATCACCCTCAAGGACTTCCGCGACCGGGAGGGCGACGCCCGGTACGGCAAACCCACGTTGCTGCTGCGTTTCGGGAAGTCCGCGACGTGCGTCGTCAGCTTCACGGCGCTGGTGGCCGGCAACGTGATGCTGGTCCTGGCGCTCCGCCCCGCGCTGCTGCTGGGCATCGTCCTCGAGGGTTTCGTCGCCGCGATCGCGGCGATGCTGCACACGTTGTGGCGCGCCGGCGATGCCCGCTCCGAGCAGGTCGCGATCGGCCTGGGAGCGCAGCTGGGCAACGGCTTGCTACTGCTGGTGCTGGGGTGGCTGGCGCTGGGCGGACGGGGCGCGACCGACGCGGAACGCGGCCTCTTCGCCGCCACGATCACGGTCCTCTTCGCCAGCAACTGGCTGGTGTTGAGGTCACGACCGGACGAGGCCGTGATCGGCTACAAGGGTTGACGGTCGCCCTACGGTCGCGAGCTCACCGCAACGAGTCGAGGTACTCAGCGATCTTGCGGGCGTCTGCCTCCGACACGCCCAAGTCCGGCATGTCGGTGCTGGGATCGTGTCGCAGCGGGTCAACGATCCAACGGGTCGTGTTGTCGATGGTGTTGGGCATGTCACGCTGACCGGCGACCCACACCCGCCAGTGGTACTTGGTCAGCGGCGGTCCGACGAGGCCGTTGGCGCCCCGCACACCGGGGATGGCGTGACACGTGCCGCAGCCGTGCTGGGTGATCAGCTCACGGCCCTGCTGCACCGTCTCATCCTCGGCGCGGACAGCCTCGCAGCTGGCGAGCACGCCGCCCAGCAGCGCAACGCCAGCCACCACCCGGATCAGTGCTCCCCGCATAGCCACCTCGCGGTTCGACGAGTCCCTCACGTCCGTCGTGGCCCGCAACCCGACGAGCATCGCGCCTCGGCTCGCCGTGGGTCACATCCTGCGGATCACGTCGGACAGTCGACCACCCTGCCACCGTCCGCGCCACATCGCCACGTCTGAAGGGTCGCGACGGCACCTGCTCGGTTCGTCCGCTAGTCGGTTCCTGTGGCAGGCAACTGCACTAGCGTTCGCGCGCGTACGTTTCCGAGGCAGACGAGGCGACCGGACAGCGATGCTGATCTCACCGGAACGGATCGACGCCGTCATCTTCGACATGGATGGCGTCGTGACCGAGTCCACGGGCCTGCACATCGCCGCGTGGAAACGCACGTTCGACGCGCACCTACGCGAGGTCGCCGAGCGGCGCGGAGAGCCCTTCGAGCCGTTCACGGACGAGGACTACCTGCGCGACGTCGACGGCAAGCCCCGCTACGACGGTGTCGCCAGTTTCCTGGAGTCGCGCAACATCCAGCTGCCGTACGGCGACCCGGACGATCCGCCCGAGCGCGAGACCGTGTGCGGGATCGGCAACCGCAAGAACCGGGTGTTCCTCGACCTGCTCGAAGAACACGGCGCGGAGCGCTACGACTCCACCGTCGAGCTGATCCGTGAGCTGCAACGGGCAGGGGTGCGTGCCGCCGTCATCTCATCGAGCCGCAACGCCACGCAGGTGCTGGACTCGGCGGGCGTCCGTGAGCTGTTCGAGGTGCAAGTCGACGGGACCGACGCGATGCAGCTGGGCCTGGCCGGCAAACCCGACCCCGCGATCTTCTTGGAGGCTGCTCGACGCCTAGGCGTCGAACCCGGTCGGGCCGCCGTGGTGGAGGACGCTCAGGCCGGCGTGGAGGCGGGGCGCCGGGGCGGTTTCGCCCTGGTGATCGGGGTCAACCGTGGTGACCAACGGGCGGAACTGAAGGCGCACGGAGCCGACGTGGTAGTGGACGACCTGCAGGAGGTGGGCGTGGTGCGAGACGACGACGAGCGGGTGGCGATCGGCGAGCTACCTCTGGCAGTCGACCGCCCACAAGACGTGGAGGCGGCGCTCGAGGGCCGCGAACCGGCGGTGTTCCTCGACTACGACGGGACGCTCACGCCGATCGTGGAGGAACCCGCGAACGCCACGTTGCAGGAAGAGACCCGGGCGGCGATCCGGCGGCTGGCGCGCCGCTGCTTCGTCGCGGTGGTCAGTGGCCGCGACCTGGACGATGTTCGGGACATGGTCGGGTTGGACGAGCTGCACTACGCGGGCAGCCACGGGTTCGAGACCCTGACCCCCCACGGTGAGCGCCACCAGCACGGGCGCGAGTTCCTCCCAGCGCTGGACGCCGCCGAGCAGGATCTGCGCGGGCGTCTGAGCGGCATCGACGGCGCGGTCGTCGAGCGCAAGGGTTTCGCGGTCGCGGTGCACTACCGGCAGGTGTCCGACGAGGGCGTGGAAGAGGTCGAGGCGGCGGTGGACGCGGTCGTCACCGACCAGCCGCAGCTGCGCAAGACCGGAGGCAAGCGCATCTTCGAGCTGCGACCGGACATGGACTGGGACAAGGGCCGTGCTCTGCGGTGGCTGCTGGAGGAACTCGACCTCGACCGCGACGACGTCGTCCCGTTGTACGTCGGCGACGACGTCACCGACGAGGACGCCTTCCGGGAGCTCCGCGACGGCGGCCTGGCTCTGGTGGTCCGCGGCGAGGACGACCAGCGCCCGACCGCGGCGGACTACGCGTTGCGCGATCCCGAGGAGGTGCGCACCTTCCTGCAGCAGCTCGCCGACCGGCTGGAGGACACCCAGTGAGCCGGTGGAGCCTCGTCTACGACCAGTTCGACCCGGGCAGGGAACCAACGCGGGAGGCGTTGTGCACGCTGGGGAACGGATACTTCGCCACCCGCGGCGCGGCGCCCGAGGCGCGGGCGGACGAGGTGCACTACCCGGGGACCTACGCCGCCGGGATCTACAACCGGCTGACGTCCGACGTGGCTGGCCGCACCATCGAGAACGAGAGCATCGTCAACCAGCCCAACTGGCTGTCGGTCACCTTCCGCATCGATGACGGGAACTGGTTCGACCTGCGCGACGTCGAGGTCCTGTCGTTCCGCCAGGAGCTCGACATGCGCCGCGCGGTCCTCGTACGCACCGTCAAGTTCCGCGACGACGCTGGCCGCGAGACGACCCTGTCGCAGCGCCGGCTGGTGCACATGGACGACCAGCATCTGGCAGCGCTCGAGTCGACGTTCGTGCCCGGCAACTGGTCGGGGACGCTGACCGTGCGCTCGGGCCTCGACGGCCGCGTCCGGAACACCGGAGTGGAGCGCTACCGGCAGCTCGCCGACCGCCACCTCGACGTCGTCGCGATGGACCAGGTCGGCGACGACATCGTGGAACTGCTGGTCCAGACCAACCAGTCGCGCATCTACGTCGCAGAAGCGGCACGCAACCGGATGTGGTCCCCGGACGGGGCGCTGGCGGCCGACCGGCAGGTGGTGACAGAACCCGACGGCTACATCGGTCACGACCTGACGGTCGACGTACGCCCGGGCCAGGAGGTCACCCTCGACAAGGTCGTGGCGCTGTTCACCTCCCGCGACCGTGCCATCTCCGAACCGGCCCTGGAAGCGCGCAAGTGGGTACAGCGCGCCGGCGACTTCGAGTCACTGCTCGACCCCCACGTGCTCGCGTGGGACCACCTGTGGGACCGGTTCGCCATCGCGATGGACAACGGCGAGGAACCCGCCCAGCGCATCCTGCACCTGCACGTGTTCCACCTGCTGCAGACGGCGTCACCGCACATCATCGACCTCGATGTGGGCGCCCCCGCACGTGGCCTGCACGGCGAGGCCTACCGCGGGCACATCTTCTGGGACGAGCTGTTCGTGTTCCCGTTCATCAGCCTGCGCCTGCCGGCACTGACCCGGGCGCTCCTGCAGTACCGGCACCGGCGCCTGCCGGAGGCACGTTGGTCGGCGAAGCGCGCCGGGTACGACGGCGCGATGTTCCCCTGGACGAGCGGGAGCAACGGCCGGGAGGAAGCCCAACGCCTGCACCTGAACCCTCGCTCGGGACGATGGGTGCCCGACCCCACCCGCCTGCAGCGGCACATCAACATCGCGGTGGCCTACAACGCGTGGCAGTACTGGGAGGTCACGGGGGACCTCGAGTTCCTGCGCTTCTACGGCGCTGAGCTGATCATCGAGATCGCGCGCCTGCTCGCCAGCCTGGCGACCTACAACCGGGGGCTCGACCGCTTCGAGATCCGTGGCGTGATGGGCCCCGACGAGTTCCACGAGGGCTACCCCGACCGCGACGAGCCGGGTATCGACAACAACGCCTACACCAACGTTATGACGGTGTGGGTGCTGCTGCGCGCCATGGAGCTGTTGGAGATCCTCGCCCCGCCGGACGAATCGGAGATGCGCGAGAACCTCGGTCTGAGACGGGAGGAGGTCGACCACTGGGAGGAGATCTCGCGGAAGATGAAGATCCCCTTCCACGGCGACGGCATCATCAGCCAGTTCGAAGGCTACGAGAAGTTGGAGGAGTTCGACCGCGAGGACTACCTGGAGCGATACGGCGACATCCAGCGCGTGGACCGCATACTCGAGGCCGAGGGCGACACCGCCAACCGCTACCGGGTCTCGAAGCAAGCCGACGTGCTGATGCTGTTCTTCCTGCTGTCGGAACAGAACCTGCGCGAGCTCTTCGATCGGCTGGACTATCCCTTCGACGATGATCTGATCAGTCGGAACGTCGAGTACTACCTGCGACGCACGACGCACGGCTCAACCCTCAGCCGCGTGGTGCACTCGTGGGTCCTCGCCCGCCGCGACCGGGCGCGATCGTGGGATCTCTTCCTGGAGGCGCTCGACAGCGACATCTCTGATATCCAGGGAGGCACAACTGCCGAGGGCATCCACCTCGGGGCGATGGCGGGGACGGTCGACCTGGCCCAGCGGGCGTACGGCGGGTTCGTGACGCGCGAGGACGCGTTGTGGTTCGACCCGGCGCTGCCCAAGGAGCTGTCGCGGCTGGCGTTCACGCTGCACTACCGCGGTCACCGCCTGGAGGTCACGATCACGCCCGAGCGACTGCGGGTCGCCAGCCGCCAGACCGGCGCGCCGGCCATCCCCATCGGGATCAACGGTGAGCTCCACGACTTGGAGGCCGGCACTGTCCTGCAGTTCGACCTGTAGCGGTGGACCGGTCGTGCCGCGGCGGCCATGATGTGGCCATGGCACCCGACTGCCCTCGCTGCGGCGCGACAACCGACTACGTGCGCGCCCGGTTCGAGATCCCCGTCCCCACCGGTCGTGTGCTCGCCGACGAGGTCCCGGCGCTGCGCTGCAACGAGTGCGGGTTCACCGTCCCCGCGGAGCACGTCCGGCCACAGCTGGAAGCGGTCATCGAACTGGCGCAGGACGTCGAAGGCGCCACGGTCCGCAAGGACTTCACCGCCGTGCCACTCCGGCAGGACGAGTCGAGCGCGTGACGCGACGAGATCGCGGCCGTGGACCCGTTGTTCACGATCGCCGAGACGGTCAGGCCACCGGCGCGCCCGCGCGTAGGCAAGGGTTGCTGACCGGCGTCCGGGTGGTGGATCTGTCCCGGGTCCTGGCCGGTCCGTTCGCCGCACAGGTCCTGGCCGAGATGGGTGCGGACGTGATCAAGGTCGAGCACCCCCGCGGTGACGCAGCTCGGGGGATCGGCCCGTACGTCGACGGACGATCGCTGTACTTCTCGGCGCTCAACACCGGGAAGCGGGGCGTGGTGCTGGACCTCGCAGACTCATCGGGCCGGGCAGCGCTGGACGCGTTGCTGGCGACCGCGGACATCGTGGTGGAGAACTTCCGTCCCGACGCGGCGCGAGACCTCGGCTGCGATCCCGGCACCCTGCACCAGGCCCACCCCCAGCTGACCGTGGTCACCGTCTCGGGCTACGCGCGCGACTCCGAGCGTGCGTCGTCCCCGGCGCTCGATCTGACCGTCCAGGCGGAGAGCGGGATCATGTCCGTCACCGGTGAACCCGGCAGACCACCGGTGCGTGCCGGCGTGCCCGTCGGTGACCTGGCGACCGGTCTGTGGGCTGCGCTCGGCGCGACCGCCGGGTACGCGGCTCGACTCCGCGACGGTCGCGGGCGACACGTCGAGGTACCGCTCCTGGATGCGGCGATGACGCTGCTGTCCTACGTCGCGACGGCCGCTGCCGTAACCGGCGACGAACCGCCGCGGGTGGGTTCCGGGCACCACTCGGTCGTCCCGTACGGGGCGTACCCCACAGCGGACGGATGGATCACCGTGGCCGTCATCGGCGACAAGTTCTGGCCGCTGCTGTGTCGAGCGCTCGACCTGGACAGCGTCGCCAGCCGCGACGACCTGCGCAGCAACGAGCAGCGGGCTGCCGCACGTCAGCAGGTCGACGAAGCGGTCGCACGCCAGCTCGCGACCCTGACCAGGGACGAGGCCCTCAGCCGCCTGCAAGCGGTCGGCGTGCCGAGCGCACCGGTCAACACCGTCCTCGCAGCGCTGGACGCCCCCTACGTCCGCGACCGCGGGATCGTGGCCGACGTCGCGATGGACGGCGCGCCGTACCGGGTCGTGCGGGGGCCGTTGCGCGCCGGCGGAACGCCGCGACCGGCTCCGGACCTCGGTGAGCACACCGGCGAGGTCATGGCCGAGGTCCTCGGCGAAGGCTCGACGCTCCTCGCCGATCTGCTCGCGCGGGCCCCCCGACGCTGAGGGCGGGCCTCGACGACGCCGAGTGCGGTCTGACTGCTTCCCACGGCTTGCGCCCGCCGTCGCTCGCTTCGGACGTGCGGCTGACCGGCCATCGCGCAGGCGTACAGCGCGAACGAACGATCAGCGCAGCTGTGACGACAACTCGTCCCAGCTGACGTGAACGGCGTCGGGGACGGCGTCGGCGGTGACGTCGACCTTCTTCGGGTCGCCGTCGACGAAGATGATCGGGGCGTCGCTGCGACTTCGAACGTGTATGGCGACGTCAGGAC
>JALYHG010000243.1 GCA_030776725.1 Actinomycetota bacterium | reverse complement strand
GCGACGGCGACCGTCACCGAGACGCCGGAGACCACGCCCACGCCCGAGGAGACCCCCGAGGAGAGCCCAACGCCGACGGCCACGCCGACGCCGACACCGACGCCGACACCGTGACCGCCTGAGGATCAACCCCAGCCGTTCACCCGCCCGGGACCGTCCGGGCGGGTGACGCGTGTCACGAGTCGTCCGTCGGTGGGCGCCCCGACTCCTCCAGGCGCAAGCCCCGGGTCTCGGGCAGCCGGACGTAGGCCAGACTGAGTGCCGCCACCGGCACGCACACCGCCGCAGCCGCGGCCGTGAAACTCGCGAACGTGTCGGCGAGGACGCCGAACGCCGCCAGACCGCAGACACCGCCCAGGATCTGGGCGGCCGCGATCCAACCGGCGGCGGTCGCCCGCGCCCGGGTGGGGAACAGCTCGGCGTCCAGCGCCCCCGCAGCCGGGGTGAAGGCCGCCGCGGCCAGGACGGTCAGCGGGTAGGCCACGAACAGCGCGACCCGCGATCCGCTGTAGGTGACGAACGCGAACGTGGCCCCGGCGACCAGGCCGGATGCGGCGGTGACACGCCGGCCCAGCCGGTCGGCGCCCCACCGCCCCGCCAGCAAGCCCGCCATGCCCGTGACACCCGACGCGACGAACAGCGCCGCCATCGCCGTCGCGTCGACCCCCTGCACCTGCTCTCCGTACAGGAAGATGTAGGAGTTGACCGGTCCACTCAGCAACCCGGTGGCGAAGTGGATCGCGGACAGCGTCACCAGACGCGGCCGCAGCGAGCGGGGCATCGGCCCGACCAGACGCCGACGTGGAGTCGCTCCGACCGTGGCGGAGGTGAACCGTTCCGGCTCCTCGATCCGGCGTCCCAGGAGCGGCACCAGCAGCAACGGCACCACAGCCAACGCCAGCATCCCCCGGAACCCGATCCACTGGTCGAGGAGCGCCCGGGACACCGCGAACAGCCCGCTCCCGACCGCGAACGCGGCGGAGACCAGCGCGATCGCCTTGGACCGGTCCTGGCTTGTGGTCTCCTCGGCAGCGATCACGCCGGCGACCGCGTTCGTCGCGGCCAGCAGCGGACGACCCACCGCGAGGATCGCGACGAACCACCACCAGCTCGGCGACGCAGCCGACACGACCGTGAAGCCGAGCCCAGCGGCGCAGACGGCGATCAGCACCCGGCGTCGACCGAACCGGTCGGCGATGCTGGCGGCCGGCAAGCTCGCCAGGGACGCCAGCCGGATGATCGCCAGACCCACGCCCAGGGTGGTTCCGGCCATCCCCACCGTGGGAGCGATCCCCCCGCGACCGGCCGGCTCGCCGAACGCGTCGGCCAGGTCGCCGAGGAGCGCGATCACACCGAACTGACCGAACCCGGACGCGGCCGCCAGGCCGGCCGTGGACCAGACGGTGGCGTGCAACCAGCCGCGCAGCGTCGTCACCGCCCGCTCTCGATCCAGCCGGCCCGACGGTCGCGGAGGTCAGTTGGGCGACGGAGGCAACGATCGGGCACGGCGAGGCGGCTCCTGCGAACTGCTACCGGCGCGAGCGGTGGGCGGCGACCCCAGCGACGACAGCGGCGACGGCCGGATCGAGCCGTGCCAACATGTCGGGCACCCACGTGGGGCGGCCGAAGAACGGCAGCGCCGGGTGAACGACGATCACGGCGAACATGGCAGCCGCCACGATCGCCGCGGCGATCGGTCCCACACGGTCGTGGAACGCGGCCACAGCCACGCCGACCAGCGCGTAGGCGACCAGGATCAGGCCCCACTCGACCCGTCCCCCGCCCGCCTCGCCGCGGAACAACGTCGGCAGCACGACGATCAGGATCGCCCCCACCGCCACGGCGACACCGACCGCGACCTCGGTGATCGTGCGTTGCATCTCGGTGCCTCCTGCCTGGTGAACCCCACTGGTCACACACCCCGCCACACGTCCTCGTACCACGGTGGCTCGTCGGGGACCGCATCCGGCGGGGGGAAGTGCTGGTCGGCGTCGGGGGCGACGTCGCGCTGGAAGGCGTAGCCGACACCGGACGGGAACCGCACGTCGAGGTCGGGGCGGCGCACGAACCCCAGCCGCTCGTACAGGCGGTGCGCCGCGGTCATGAACCACATCGAGTGGATCACCATCCGGCGGCACCCGTGCTCACCCGCGGCGTCGAGACAGGCGCGGACCAGCGCCCGGCCGGCGCCTGCCCGCTGAGCGGTCGGGTCGACGGCCAGGAACCGGAAGCCGCAGTCGGCCACGGGCAACAGCATCGTCTCGAACTCGCGGTCGCCGGGGAGCGTGAACGCCACGACGCCGACGACACGGCCGTCGCGCTCCGCGACGAACACGGTGGTGGCTCCCGGCACCCACCGCTCGGCGTCGGCCAGGAAGCGGCGGTAGGGCTCGTCGAAGGGCCCCGAACGGTCGTAGGCCTCGAGCAGCAGGCGGCCAACGCCGACGAGGTCGCCGGGTTGGATCTCGCGGACCTCGATCGCCGTCACGACACGGCCGCGACACCCCGCCGGGCGGGGGCAGCCTCGGCGCGGCGCCACAGGTCGTCGCCGACCTGCGACCGGCGTGTCTTGGACATGCCCATCAACGTAGGCATGCTGCGCGAACAGGCGTGGCGAAGGGGTCCCGGTGGCCGTAGGCAGCGACGACGCCACCCGGCCAGCCGACCTGGTGCTGGAAGGCGGCGGGGTCAAGGGCGTCGCGTTGGTCGGGGCGGTGACCACCCTGCACCAGGCCGGGTACCGCTTCGAGCGGGTCGCCGGGACCTCCGCGGGAGCGGTGGTCGGGGCGCTGATCGCGGCCGGCGCCACACCGGACCGGCTCCGCGGCTGGATGGCCACGATCGACTACCTGCGGTTCGCCGACCGCAGCCTCCTGGACCGCGTCCCCGTGGTCGGCCCGACCCTGTCGATCCTCGTCGAGAAGGGCATCTTCGAGGGGACCGCGGTGCGGCGCTGGGTCCACGACCGCCTCGCCGAGCTCGGCGTCGAGACGTTCGGCGATCTGCGCCGCGACGACCCGGGCAGTCACCTGCCGCCGCAGCGGCGCCACCGGCTGGTGGTCACCGCCACCGACCTGACCCTGGGACGCCTGGTGCGCTTGCCGTGGGACTACCACCTGTACGGGCTCGAACCCGACGAGCAGCCGGTGGCCGACGCCGTCCGCGCGTCGACCGCCATCCCGTACTTCTACGAGCCGGTCGGTCTGCGCGACGCCCGGGGGGAGGTCCACTACCTGGTCGACGGTGGGCTGCTGTCCAACTTCCCGATCGAGCTGTTCGACCGTGACGACGGGCGCCCCCCGCGCTTCCCCACCATCGGCGTGAAGCTGTCGGCGCGTCCCGACGGCCAGGGGCCGGCCCACCGCATCCGCGGGCCGGCCAGCTACCTCCGAGCGGTGATCGGGACGCTGCTGGTGGCCCAGGACTGGAAGCACCTGCACGACCCGTGCGTGACCGAGCGCACCATCTTCGTCGACACCGGCGGGATCTCGGCCGTCGACTTCGCGTTGAGCTCCGCCCAGGCCGAGCGGCTGTTCGCCTCCGGGGTCGACGCCGCCCAGCGCTGGCTGGGCGGCTGGGACTGGGACGCCCACGTCGCGCGGTGCCGCCCGTAGATCACCACGTGCGCTGCACCGCGGGCCGGCCAGGCAGGCGAGCATGGTGGAGGCGGGCCCGCAGCTCGGCGGCGACGCGCACGGCCAGAGCCACGATCACCACGGCCAGCAGCCACGGTGGCGGGTGCAGCGCGCGCGGTCCCTGGGCGGAGATGGTCCCGCCGCTCCAGTCGACCTGCGCAGAGGCGCCCAGGACGCCACCCCAGCGCGGGACCGCGTCCCAGTCCTGCTCCACGCGGAGGCGCTCGCCGGGGGCCAGTTCGACGGTGACGGGCTGCAGCTCCCAGCTGCGACCGGTCATGCTGTGCACCCGGAAGTGCACCGTCGAGGTCACCGGCTGCAGGGTCTCGTTGTGCAGCGTCGTCCCGACGGTCCCCGACGAGGGCAGCAGCGCCACCGGCACGGTCAGGTTCGGCACGTCGACGGCCAGCGACGCGGCCTTCCCCGACAGGTCCACCAGGATCGCGACGCGGAACACGACGTCGATCCCGGGGCCCGTGGCGGCCTCGCGGATCTCCTCGGCGACGACCGCGCCGGTGCCGGTGGCGTCGGTCCCCGCCGGGCGGGCGACCGAGAACGACACGACCTCCCGGGCGCCGGGAGCCAGGGCCACCTCACTCCGTTCCACGTCGATCCACGACCCGACCCCCTGCAACCGGGCGCCCGCGGCGGTCACCGCTGTCGCGCCGGTCTGCGGGTCGGTGCTGGCATCGGCCGGGTACAGCCGGAAGCGTCGCGGCTCGTCGGTGAGGTTGGTCAGCTCCACCGCGTCGGTCACGCTCGCGCCGGGCTCGACCGAGAGCTGGAACGCCCGACGGACGTGACCGCCGACCTCCAGCGGGTAGGGCTGCAAGCGGAAGGTGTCGGTC
>JALYHG010000242.1 GCA_030776725.1 Actinomycetota bacterium | reverse complement strand
AGTTCGAGGTGTTCTTCCCCGGACGCCTCGACGTCCGCTAACCATGAACCACGGCCACGCCACTTACACAGAAACGCTGACAGCTCCACCCAGCCCGTTGACCAGTGCCAGCGACGTGGCCAGCTGCCACGGCGCGCCCTGCGGCACGTAGTCCCCCAGCCCTAGCGTGAACAGCGAGTAGGCGGCGAAGTAGCTGCGCGCCCACCAGTCCGCCGGCTCACGGGTTGTCGCGGACACCACCGCGCTCGGGTCAGCCACGAACACCAGCGTCCAGCCGATCCACAGCAGCAGCAGCCAGGTGGCCACGGTCGCCACGACGATCGCAGGCCCCATCACCACCATGAGGGCCGACCGCGGCCCCGAAGCCAACCGCCGGCCGAGCCGCCACAGCCCCCCGCCGATCCTGGCGGTGATCGGGCCCGCGGCGGTGGACGCCGCCAGCGTCGTGGACAGGGCGTCGAGCACCGCGACCGCCACGATCGCCGCGCCCAGCGCCAGCATCCACCCCTGCACCGGACGCTCAGCCGGAATCGGGGTCGGCGCTGGGCTGCACCGTCACCGTACGCATCTCCTCGCCGTCGCGTTCGCGGACCACGCGCAGCGCCACCCCCGCCTCCACGTCGGTGTCAAGCAGATGGCGAACGACCTCCGTGGTGGCGTGCGGCTCCAGCAAGTGAACCTTGCCTTGACGGTCGACCAACCCGTAGCCGCTCTCGATGCAGTGGCCCATCAGCCCACAGGCGGTCGGGTGACGCGCGGCTCGACCTGTCAGCTCCGCGGCAGGCGCCTTGCGGATGCACGCGATGTCCATCACGCACCCCTCGACCGTCTCCATGCCACCTCCACCGGCGCGCGAGACAGGCCCAGCTCTCTCTTGCCGAGCGGCGCCGGGTGTGCCGGGGGACGGTTCCTCGCCTTCCGGCGGGCGTGACTGTCCCCTGGCCGCCGGTGCCAGCCCCGGCTGCGGATCTTGTGGCGAGCCGCTCGCTGCCCTCGCCATGTGCACCTCCCTCGTCCGGTTGGCGGCCGGCACCGCCAGCGACACCGCACCTCCGGCGTTCGTGGTACTTCACCACCGGTACACCTACCTCCCGGACACCCGTACGTACATACGGTCGTCCAAAGGGGGCATAGTGGTGGCTCGCGTCGAAGGGGAGACGATGACCCACCACGTCGGACAGATGCTGGACACACATCCGAGATCCGCGGTAGTTGACCGCGACCTGCTGACGGAGGCCATCGACGAGCTGACTGCGTGCGCGGACACCTGTACGACGTGCGCCGACGCCTGCCTGGCCGAGGAGCAGGTCAGCCAACTGCGACGCTGCATCCGCCTCAACCTCGACTGCGCGGACGCCTGCCGGACGACCGCGGCCATGCTGCTGCGCCAGACCGACCCCGATCGCGACACCCTCCGGGCGACCGTCGAGGCCTGCGCGCAGGCATGCCGAGCCTGCGGCCAGGAGTGCGACCAGCACGCCGAGAAGCACGAGCACTGCCGGGTCTGCGCGGAGGCGTGTCGCCGCTGCGCCGAGGCGTGCGACCGGGTGCTCGAGGCCCTGGCGGCCTGACCGGCGCAGCGCGCCGGCGTCGACACGCGATGAGAGGAGGACGACGCTAGGTGCCGATGGCGTTCCTGGGTGCGTTCACCGTCGCCGCGTTCGCGGTGACGGTGCTCGGCGGCGCGCACCCCCCGACACACGCGTGGAGCCGGTTCCACGCCCGCTACTACCCCATGACGCTGGTGCTGATCGCCTTCGAGATGGAGATGATGTTCATGTACCCGTGGGCGGCCGTGTTCGTCGAGGAAGGCGTCACCGCGCTGGTCGAGATGGGGGTGTTCCTGGCCGTGCTCTCGCTGGGGGTGCTCTACGCCTGGCGTGAGGGCGCCTTCCGCTGGCAGTGACCAGCCGCGCGGGGCGCCTGGCGGCCAGGGCCCAGGTACCGGTTCTGGCGGTGGCGGGGGCCGCTAGTCGGGATGCGCTGCTGGCGCTGGGTGCGGCCGACGGGATCGAGCTGGTCGCGTCACCTCGCCACGCCCGCGGTGCTGCTCGTCGCCGGGGCGATCCCCGACCCGCTGGTCGAGGTGGTCGCCCGTGTCCACGATCAGCTTCCCGAGCCACGAGGGGTGGTGTGGTGGGGCGGGCACGACCCCGACCCCCTCGGGATCAGTGGGGCGGTGGTCGTTCGGCCTGACGTTGACGTCGAGGCGGCCGTCCGGCAGCTCCACGCCGAGCTGGTCACCGGCCACCGCCCGTCCACCCCGCTGGTGGGACCTGGCGACAACCCGGTGGAGTGGCGCGGTGTGGGACCGCACGGCCAGGGCGGCGAGGGGATGATGGGCGGCCAGCCTTACGGGCGACCGACGGCCATGACAGGCCCCGACGTCCGTGACGGTCTCCAGCTCGACCGTGTCCCCCTCCACGTGGGGCCGGCGCTCCCGGGCTTGCCGCCGGGCCTGCAGCTGCACCTCGAGCTGCAGGGCGACGTGATCCAGCGGGCCGAGGTCGCAGCCAACCCCTTCGTGTCGACGCCGTGGCACGGTTCACCGCTGCCAACGCTCTGTTCGACATCGCGCACGAGAGCGGCCCGTCCGGCTCGCCGAGCTGGAGCTGGCACGTGCCCGCCACCACCTGCTGCGGCTCGCCGAACCCTCGGCGCTGCACGGGCTCGGCGCCGCCGCCCGACGCGTCGCACGTCTGGCCGCCACCTTGGACGACTCGGACACCTGGCGGGTCCGGCGGCTGCGGCGCTGGCTGCTGGGCGCTGCGGCCATGTGGGGC
>JALYHG010000241.1 GCA_030776725.1 Actinomycetota bacterium | reverse complement strand
GCGCCGGCGCCGGATCGTCGATCAGCGACGCCGACTTCCGACGTGGGGGTGCGACCATCCTCTTGGAGCCGGACGAGGTCTGGGGGGAGGCCGACCTGGTCCTCAAGGTGAAGGAGCCGGTCGAGGCTGAGTACGGCTACCTCCGCGACGATCTGACCTTGTTCACCTACCTGCACCTGGCGGCTGACCGCGAGCTCACCGAGGTGTTGATGGCCGCGGGCACGATCGCGATCGCGTACGAGACGGTCGAGGACCGGGCCCGTGATCTGGTGCTCCTGGCGCCGATGTCGGAGGTGGCAGGCCGTATGGCCCCCCAGGTCGGGGCGGTGTGCCTCGAACGGGAACGCGGCGGACGCGGGATCCTGCTCGGTGGGGTCTCGGGCGTGTCCCCGGCACACGTGGTCGTGATCGGGGCGGGGACAGCGGGGCGGAACGCCGCGTGGCTGGCCTCGGGCATGGAGGCGCGCGTGACCGTCCTCGACCTGGACGTCGGGAAGCTGCGCTACATCGACTCGATCCACAAGGGGCGGATCATGACGTTGATGAGCAACCGGCTGACGATCGAGGACATCGTGCCAACCGTCGACCTGCTGGTCGGGGCGGTGCTGGTCCCCGGCGCCAGGGCGCCGACCGTCGTCTCCCGCGACATGGTGGCGGCGATGAAGCCCGGTGCCGTCATCGTCGACATCTCGATCGATCAGGGCGGCTGTGTGGAGACCAGCCGTGTGACCACCCACAGCGACCCCACCTACATCGAGCATGGGGTCGTCCACTACTGTGTGGGCAACATGCCGGGGGCCGTTCCCCACACGTCGACGTACGCGTTGACGAACGTGACGGGCCCCTACGCGGTCAGGCTCGCCCGAGGTGTCCGTGAGGCGCTGGCGGACGATCCGGGCCTGCTCAACGGCGTGAACGTCGCTGCGGGTGAGGTCACCAACGTCGGCGTCGCTGAGGCCCACGGGCTCCACGCGCGTCCGGCGGCGGTTGTGCTGGGCTTGAGCCCGCGATCGTGACCGACGAGACGGGGGTCACCGTGGCACAGCGCGAGGTTGGTCGCTCGCCCGAGATGCCGTTGTCGTCGGCCGCTCTCGGTTACCTCGATCACCTGCGGGTCGAGCGGGGACTGGCAGCCAACACGCTGGCGGCCTACCGCCGTGACCTGCGTCTGTACGCCCGGTACCTGGCCGACCGCGGGATCGCCGGGCCCCTCGCGGTCGCCGCCGACGACGTCGAGGGCTTCGTTGCATGGCTACGTGAGCAGACGACCACCAACGGCCGCCCGTACGCGTCGTCATCGGTTGCTCGCGCGGTCGTCGCGGTCCGGGGGCTCTACCGGTTCCTGGCACGTGAAGGGCTCGCTGACGACGACGTCGCCGCTGCGCTCGACGTGCCGACGCCGCCCCGGCCGCTGCCCAAGGCGCTGAGCGTCGAGCACGTCGAGCGTCTGATCGGGGCGGTGACGGGTGCCGACCCTCGGGCGCTGCGCGACCGGGCCATCCTCGAACTGCTGTACTCGTGCGGGCTGCGCATCGGGGAGCTGGTCGGAGCCGACGTCGACGACGTTGACCCGGTTGAACGTTCGGTCATCGTGACCGGGAAGGGGACCAAGACCCGGGTCGTACCCTTCGGGACAGCGGCCGCAGCTGCGTTGGATGCCTGGCTCGTCCGCGGCCGGAACGCGATCGCGCCACAGACGCCTGCCCTCTTCGTGAACCTGCGGGGTGGCCGCCTCACGCGCCAGGGGGCGTGGAAGATCGTCAAGCGCCACGCCGACGCGGCGGGCGTCGCCGGTACGGTGTCACCACACACCCTTCGCCACTCGTTCGCGACGCACCTGCTCGACGGCGGCGCTGACGTCCGGGTGGTGCAGGAGCTACTCGGCCACGCGCACGTGACGACGACCCAGATTTACACGCTCGTGAGCCGCGAGCGACTGCGGCAGGTCTACGACCAGGCACATCCCCGTGCCCGGCGGACCGGCTGACCGCACGACGACGGAAGGTCGACCGATGGACCAGGAGATGCTCGACCGGCTCCGCAAGCAACTGGACGAGGAGCGCGAGCAGCAACTGTCCCAGCTGGAGACGTACGGCGCCGACCCCTACGGGGAGGCGGTTCGCGACCTCGGCGGGGCGGAGGAGGGCTTCGCCGACTCGGCGCAGGTCACCGAGCAGCGAAGCGAAGCGCTGGCCCACATCGACAACGCCCGCAACCGCCTCCAGCAGGTCGATGAAGCACTCGCTCGCATGGACGCGGGCACGTACGGGATCTGTGTCGAGTGCGGCCGGGAGATCGCGCCGGCGCGGCTCGAGGCTCGTCCGCTGTCGATCCGGTGTGTCGAGTGCGCCGCGCGTTCGGAGTGACCCGCCGGGGTGCGGCCCGCCTCGGTCGACCAAGTGGCATCGGCTGACGACGTGTCACGCGGTGTGCGGCCAACGGACGCCGGTGCGCGGGACATCGCCGCGGGGTAGCGGAGCAGCGACCCCCCGAGTTACGGTCGCCCGCCTGTCGACGAGCCGCTCTAGCGAGATGTCGACACGTGGATGCCTGGACGGATCGATCGGGCGGCGTGCGAGGAGCGCACAGCGTGGATGAACAGCTGCGTGCCGACAACCGGCGGCCGGACGAGCCAGCACGGCCAGTGACAACGCAGCCACAGGTGTCCGACCGCGACGCGTCGACACCGGAGGGTCGGCCAGTGCTCGCTCCCGGTGACGGCGATCCGGTGCGTCGCCCAGCCCGGGTGATCGCCTTCGCCAACCAGAAGGGCGGGGTGGGGAAGACCACGACCGTCATCAACCTCGGTGCGGCGCTGGCAGAGTTCGGCAACCGCGTCCTGCTGGTTGACATGGACCCCCAGGGGTCGTTGGGCGTCGGGCTCGGCGCTGAGCCGCATGCACTGGACGCCACGGTGTACAACCTCCTCCTGGCGGACGGCACCACCCCCGACGAGGTGGTGTGTGCGACCGGGGTCGACCGGTTGCACCTCTTGCCGGCGAACATCGACCTCGCCGCCGCGGACTTGCAACTGGTTCAGGAGGTGGCACGGGAACAGAGCCTGCGGCGCGTGACCGATCGGCTGCGCTACCGCTACGACTTCATCCTGATCGACTGCCCACCCAGCCTGGGACTGCTCACCATCAACGCGCTCACCGCCGCCGACGGCGTGATGATCCCACTCGAGTGCGAGTACTTCGCGCTGCGCGGCATGACCTTGCTGATGAACACCATCACGAAGGTCAAGGAGCGCCTTAACCCTGAGCTAGAGGTTCAGGGTATCCTGCCGACGATGCTGGACGCCCGGACCATCCACGCCAGGGAAGTCCTGCAAAGGGTGCACCAAGCCTTCGGGGATCTGGTGTTCAAGAGCACCGTCCCCAGGACGATCCGGTTCGCCGAGGCGCCGGTCGCCGGGGAGTCGATCCTGACGTACGCGCCCAGCACCAAGGGCGCAGACGCCTACCGTGACCTGGCCAGGGAGATCCTGTCACGTGAACCGGCGAGCTAGCCCGACGTCGCCGTCGGTCGGGACGGCCAGCGGGCGGACCAGCCACGATGCCAAGATCACAGTCTACCTCACGCAGCAGGAGCTGCTCGACCTCGAGCAGGCCCGGCTCCGGCTCCGCGCCGAGTTCGGGATCTCGGTCGACCGCGGCCGCATAGTCCGCGAGGCGATCGCGGCTCTCCTCGCCGATCTGCAGGCGACCGGTCCCGACTCCGCGATCGTCCGAGAGCTGACCTGATCGTCGACAGCAGCCCGGCGGGGTGCTCGACCGCCGGGAGACACCTGACTACCCTCCGGCCAAGTTCGTCGCGCCCGGAGGTCCTCCTGCGACGCCGCCCCGACCGACCCCCGCCATCCGCCTGTGTGGCGGTGGACGGTGGCGTGACTGATCCGCAGGGATCGGCGGGGGACGGCTACCACGTTCGGATCGAGGTGTTCGAGGGGCCCTTCGACCTGCTGCTGCAGCTGATCGCCCGCCGGAGGCTGGACGTCTCCGAGGTGGATCTCGCCGAGATCACCACCGACTTCCTGGCGCACCTGCGGCTGGACAGCGACGATCCCGCGCTGGACCTCGACGGCGCCACCCGTTTCCTGGTGGTGGCCGCGACCCTGATCGAGCTGAAGGCCGCGCGGCTGCTCCCCGCCGAGGAGCGAGCGGAACTCGACGATCTCCTCGCGGACGCACGTGACGTCCTGTACGCGCGGTTGCTGGAGTACCGGGCCTTCCGCGAAGCCAGCCGGCAGCTGGCGGACCGGCTGGACGCCAACCGAGGCTTCGCCGGACGCCACGTCGGCCTCGAACCTCGCTTCGCCGGGTTGGTCCCGGAGGTTGAGCTGGCCATCGAGCCGTCCGCACTGGGTGCGCTCGCGGCCGCCGCGCTGAGGTCCCAGGATGAGGACCGCGTCAACGTCAGCCACCTGCGGGTGGCGGTCGTGAGCCTGGAAGAAGCCGCCGGCCGGCTCCTGGAGCGCCTGACGGCGCCGGGCGAACGGACGTCGTTCCGTACGGTCGTGGCCGGTCTGTCGCGTCCGGAGCGCGTCGTGCACTTCCTGGCGATCCTCGAGCTGTTCAAGCTCGGCCACCTAGAGCTGTACCAGCCGACCGCTTCGGGGGCGCTCACGTTGGAGCGACGTGCCGGTGGCGGCGATCTCTCCGGCCTGACCGACTCCGCCCCGGAGGCCAGCAACCAGCCCGCGACCGAGGCCCGGAGCACGTGACGCACGAGGACCCCATGGAACACGTCAGCCGCCAGGCACTCGAGGCGATCCTGTTCGTGGTCGACGAGCCGGTCGATGTCTCGACCCTCACCCAGGTGTTGGAGGTGGGCCGGGCGGAGGTCGAGGCAGCGCTGCGCGCCCTCGCGGAGCGACTACGCGACGAGCGGCGCGGCTTCGTCCTGCGGGAGGTCGCCGGCGGCTGGCGGCTGTACACCGCGCCTGAGGCCGCGCCGTACGTCGAGCGGTGGGTGCTGGCCGGCCGGAGCGGGCGTCTCACGCAGGCGGCGCTCGAGACGCTCGCGGTGATCGCGTACAAGCAGCCCATCTCGCGGCAGGAGATCGGCGAGATCCGCGGCGTCAACGCCGACGGGGCCGTCCGCACCTTGCTGGCACGGGGCCTGGTCGAGGAGGTCGGTCGCGACCCCGGTCCGGGGCGGGCGGTCCTCTACGGCACCACAACGGCGTTCCTCGAGAAGGTCGGTCTCAGCGACCTCGACGGGCTGCCGCCTCTGACGGACTTCCTCCCCGAGGCTCCCGCTCCCGACGAGCCTTCCGACCCGGTGGATCTGCGGGCAGCGCGGCAGCGGCTGCAGGCGGGGCGCGACCTGGTCACGGCAGGGCGGCCGCGGTGGGAACCGGGCGGCGGAGGTGAACGGGGCGCGGGCGCCGAGGACGCTCCCGCACGCTCGGAGCCGGACGCCGCCAGCGGCACGCGCGACCCAGACCAGGACATGGACGATCTGACGGCGGCGCTCGAGCGCGCGACCCGCAACGCCATGGCGGCGCTCGAACATGCCGTGAGCTCTGCCGACGAGCACCAGGACGGCGTCCGCGGCGACGACGAGGGGACCCCGTGAGCGAGCAGCGGCTGCAGAAGGTGCTGGCCGCTGCCGGGATCGGGTCGCGGCGCGCCTGCGAGGAGCTGATCGCTCAGGGGAGGGTCACGGTCGACGGGGACGTCGCCGAGCTCGGTCAGAAGGTCGACCCGGCGACCGCCGACGTCCGCGTGGACACCGAGCGGGTCAACGTCAACCCGGAGCGGGTCTACGTGATGCTGAACAAGCCGCGTGGGGTCGTGACGACTGCCGACGATCCGCAGGGACGGCCGACGGTCTTCGATCTGGTCGACCTCCCCCAGCGCCTGTTCAGCGTCGGTCGTCTGGACATGGACAGCGAGGGCTTGCTGCTGCTGACCAACGATGGCGACCTCGCGCATGCCCTCACCCACCCGTCGTACGAGGTACCGCGGGTCTACGTCGCGCAGGTCCAGGGAACGCCGGGGAGCAGCCACCTCTCGGAACTCCAGCGTGGGGTGCAGCTGGAAGACGGCCTGGCGTCGGCGCGGTCGGCACGCGTCCTGGGCGACGCTCGGGGGAAGGCGCTGGTCGAGGTCACCCTCACCGAGGGCCGCAAACGCGAGGTGCGCCGGATGCTGGACGCGGTCGGCTTCCCCGTCGAGCGGTTGGCGCGGATCGCGTACGGCGGCGTCGAGCTGGGCGATCTGCGGCAAGGTCGCTGGCGGCCGTTGACCCAGGCGGAGATCGGCCGACTCTTCGCAGCTGTGGAAGCTGGTCCGCAACCACCTTCCGGGAGTCGGCTCTTCTCACGATGAGTCGGCGACGAGACGATGCGACAGGTCGCGACGAGGCGACGATGATGCTGTGGGGGAGCAGGCGTTGAGCAGCTCCGCGGACGATGACCGCCCGCGGGTGCGAGCCATCCGCGGGGCCACCACACTGGATGCCGACACCCGGGAGCAGGTCATCGCCCGGACCCAGGAGCTGCTGGGCGCCGTGTACGCACGCAACGAACTCCACGAGGACGATGTGGTCAGCATCGTGTTCACCGCGACCGACGACATCTCGAGCGCCTTCCCCGCGGAGGCCGCCAGGGAGGCGGGGATCAGTCACGTGCCCCTGCTGTGCGCGCGAGAGCTCGCGATCGACGGTGGCATCGAGCGGTGCATCCGGGTCCTGGTCCACGCCTACACCTCCCGGCACCGCCGGGAGCTGCGCCACCCGTACCTCCACGGGGCACGTCAGCTGCGCACGGACCTGCCCGAGTGACGCCCAGCCCGGAGTCCCATGGTCGGGGCGGTGACGGCGGTGGCCACACGCCGTTCCGCCGGGTGGGGATCGTCGGTTGCGGCTTGATGGGCGGGTCCCTGGCGTTGGCGGCCAGGGGCGTTGCCGGCGTGGAGCGGATCGTCGTGACGGACCGCGATCGTGAGGTCCGGCGGGAGGCGGCCCGCCGGGGGCTCGGAGAGGTGGGCACCGAGCCCGCAGCGGTCGCTGCGGGCTCGGACGTGGTCTTCATCGCCGTTCCACTGGAAGAGATTCCCAAGGTCGCCGCCTCCATCTGGTCGGTGATGCAACCGAGCGCCGTCCTGACAGATGTTGGAAGCGTAAAGTCTAACGTTATGGCTGAGGTCGAG
>JALYHG010000240.1 GCA_030776725.1 Actinomycetota bacterium | reverse complement strand
GACGTTTGGGGTCCTCGCGAGGATGCAGCCCGAGGAGGCGACGTGACAACAGGCACCGAGCGCGACCACGAGCACCCCGGGGCGGTGATGGCCCAGGAGATGGCCGAACAGCCCGACGTCATCGCTGGACTGGTGGCACGCCGGGACGACATCGCTGCCACCGTCGCCGCGACGTTGCCGCGACCGCACGTCGGCACCGTCCTCGTCGCGCGGGGATCGTCGGACTACGCAGCCGTCTACGCCCGGTACGCCCTGGAGGCCATCGGCGGTCGGCACGCGGCCCTGGCGGCCGCGAGCCTCCACACGCGGTACCGGGTGACGACCGACCTCCACGGTTTCCTGGCGGTCGGGGTGAGCCAGTCCGGCCGCACACCGGAGATCGTCGAGACGCTCGAGCGGATGGGCGGGTGCGGGGCGCGGACGCTGGCGGTCACCAACGACGCGGGTTCGCCGCTAGCGGACGTGGCCGACGGGGTCCTGGCCCTGCGTGCCGGACAGGAGGTCGCGGTCCCGGCCACCAAGACGTTCACCGGACAGGTCACGGCGTTCGCGCTCCTCGCGGAGGCGCTCGGTGGGACGCCGCGCTGGCCGCGCGCCGACTGGGACCGCACCGTGGACGTCGTCGGTGAGCTGCTCACCGACGTCGAGGCGCCCGCCGCCGCGGCGGAGGTCCTCCGTGACGCCCAACGGCTGCTGTCGGTGGGACGTGGCTACCTCTACGCGGTCGCCCTCGAGGCAGCCCTGAAGATCGCCGAGACCACGTCGATGCTGGCCACCGGCTGGTCGCCCCCCGACCTGCTCCACGGTCCGATCGCGGTAGCTGGCCAGCAGCTGCACGCGCTTTGCCACGCCACACCCGGCCCCACGTTCGACGACGTGGTCGAGGCCGCGGCGGCGTTGCGCGCGCGGGGCGCCACCGTCTCCGCGGTGACGCAGCCCGACGCCGACCTACCGGTCGACGGCGCCCTGCTGGCCGTGCCGGCCGGGATCCCCGAACCGCTGACGCCCCTGGTGTACGTCGTGCGGGCGCAGCAGCTGGCCTGGCGCCTCGCCCGGTTGCGCGGCATCGACCCCGACCATCCCCCGGGCCTGCAGAAGGTGACACAGACGCGGTGAGGCTGCCGCGCTCGTCGAGCCTTCCCGCCTTGTCACCCCCCCGCCAACTGCTCGGCGTCGAGCACCTCGCAGCTGGCCTCGTACGCCAGCTCCATCCGTCGCTCCGCGTCCGTGAAATCCCGGTAACGCATCCGGTCGAGGACGTCGAAGCGCGGCGGGTCGGTCTCGCCGGTCGGCAGGACGTGCGCGACCACACCGTCCGGCAGGCTGGCGAGGTCGTGGTGGAAACGGTGACGTCGAGACAGCTCGAAGGTCACCATCGCGACCTCCCAGACGTTGGTGGGCGGCTCGAGGGGGCGCTCCACCCGCCCCACGTGCAGCACGTACAGCTCCGACGCACCGAGCTCCACCGCCCGGGAGATCGGGATGCTGTTGACGATCCCCCCGTCAAGGAAGTGCTCACCGTCGATCTCGACCACCGGGAGCAGCCCGGGTGACGCCGCCGACGCGAGGACAGCCTCCACCACCGACCCACTGGAGAACCAGTGCTCGGCGGCCTGCTCGACGCTCGACGCCACGCACTGGAACGGCACCGCGAGATCCTCGAACCGGGGCGGGACCATCCCCTCGATCAAGGCACGGAGCGGCTCGTTGGAGTGCACGTGGCTCCCCGTGCGCAGCAGGTTCACGGCGCGGTTGAGGAGCGAGCCGCTGAACAGGTCGTGGCTCTCCAACTCCCGCCAGACGTCGGCGAGCTTCTCGATCATCTCGACGGTGGGGTCGGCCGCCACGGCAACGCCGTTGACTGCGCCGACGGACGCCCCGACCACGAGGTCGGGTCGGATACCGCGCTCGAGCAGCGCGCGGAGCATGCCCACCTCGTAGGAACCGATGTTCCCGCCGCCGCCGAGGACGAACGCCACCGTCGGTGAGGACGGCAGGGCCTGATCGTCCACCTTCCGTCCACCTCCGCGGGACCTCGACGTCTCGCAGACGCCTCCGTCAGGCGCCACCCCGTCCGGTACCGCCACTATGCCCAGCCGATCGGAGGCGCGCAGTGACCGGTGGCTCACCCTCACCGTCGGTGTCCGGTCGGGCGTGATCGGCGTGGACGCCGGCCGGGTCCTCTACGTTCCACGCAGCGGGAACACCGGAGGATTGCGTGTTCGGCCTCAACATCGATCCCAGCGCCGACCGGCTCGACCTCGCGTTCGACCTCGTCGCCGTGGCGGAGGCCGCGGGGCTGGACATCGTGGCGGTCCAGGACCATCCCTACCACCGCCGCCACCTCGACACGTGGACCTTGCTGACGGTCCTGGCGACCCGCACCGCCCGCGTCCACGTCATGCCCAACGTGGCCAACCTGCCACTGCGGGGCCCACAGGTCCTGGCCAAGAGCGCCGCGTCGCTCGCGTACCTCACCGGCGGGAGGATCGAGTTGGGGATCGGGGCCGGTGCACAGTGGGACGCGATCGCCGCCTACGGCGGTCCGCGGCGGGGTCCCGGCGACGCCGTCGACGCGTTGGACGAGGCCCTGGACGTGATCGAGGCGCTGTGGGACGGCGACCGCCGGTCCGCCACGGTCGAGGGCCGGTACTACCGGCTCGACGGGGCGCGCCCCGGCCCCGTGCCCAACCAACCGATCCCGATCTGGATCGGCGGGTACGGCCCACGGATGCTGCGGCTGGTCGGCCGCCGCGCCGACGGCTGGACCGTGTCATCATCCTCCGCCCCGCCCGAACGCATCCTCGACATGCAGCGCACCGTCGATGAGGCCGCGCAGGAAGCCGGCCGCGACCCGGCTGGTGTCGGGCGCAACTACAACCTGATGGGGCGCCTGGACCCGGATGCCGATCGCCACGAGGGTGAGCGCCTGTCCGGCCCGACCGACCACTGGGTCGACGTGCTGTGCCGCTACGCCGAGGAACTGCGCTTCGACACGTTCCTGTTCTGGCCGCTGGACGGCGACGAGGTCGACCAGGCCCGCCGCTTCGCTGACGACGTGGTCCCGCGCGTCTGCGAGCGCTTGGGCGACCAGCACCCGTGTGTGGACGGGTCCGAGGCGGCACGCGAGCGTCCGGGCAGGTACCTGTGACGGGACTGTGACCGCTCACGCCAGCCGGCTGTGATCGGCCTCCCACTCCCCGACCAGCTCCGACAGCCGGTCGAGCTGCGACAGGTCCGCGACGCACGGCCACAGGATGATCTCGTCCATGCCGACGTCGGCTGCGGCGGCGAGCCGGTCACGGATCTGCTCGGTCGACGCCAGCATCTGTCCCGCGATCCGCTCCGCCCGCTCGCCGGCGAACGCGTAGTAATCGCGCAGGAAGTCGCGGCCCCGCTCGACCGTGGCGTCGTCGTCCAACGCCCAGTACCCGCAGCCCACGAACCGGGGCTGGCCTGCCCGGCCAGCCCCCTGCCGGGCAGTCACAGCTTCGTCGTAGAGCTCACGCGCCTGCGCGGGCAGCAGCGCGCCGGCGATGAAGCCGTCCGCCAACCGTCCCGCCCGGCGGGCGGCAGGCGACGAGTACCCGCCGATCAGGACCTCGGGTCCACCCGGCCGTGACGGTGGCGGGCCGACCGCAGCGACCTCCTCGACCGGCGGCTGGCCCCTCCACACCCGTCTCAGGATCTCCAGCTGCTCCTCGAAGTGAGGGGCGCGGCGGTGGAAGTCCACCTGGGAGCCTGCCGCCAGGTAGTCCTCCTCTCGGCCGCCGATCCCCAACCCGACTGTGAGCCGCCCGCCGGACAACGCGTCGATGCTGGCCGTCTGCTTGGCGAGGAGCCCGGCGTCGCGGATGGGTGCGACCAACACGGTCGTCGCGAGCCGGATCCGGCTGGTCACGCCGGCACAGGCCGCGAGCGCGACCAACGGCTCGTAGTTGCCGTACGCCATCCGGTCGATCACGGCCAGGGTCGACAACGGCGTCTGGTCGGCAGCGCGTGCCCAGTCCACAACGGTCGCGCCGGTCGTGCCGGGGATGTTGGCGGGCAACCCGACCCCCACCTGCACCTCGCACCTCCCTGCCGAGCCGGCCGACCGTACAGCGCCGACCGCGCCGGGGACGGGCGCCGACCGCCGCAGCGACCATCTCGCCCCGTCCGACCGGGGCAGCCAGGGCGCCCGACCTCGCGCACACTGGCCGTAGACGACCGATGGGGATCGCGCGTGGAACCGCAGCAGGTGTACGCCGAGCGAGGACTGGTGCAGATCATCGACGTCCGCGGCGGCCAGGAGTGGGATGCCGGCCACATCGAGGCGGGCCACCACATCCCGCTCGACGAGCTGCGTGGACGGCTCGGCGAGATCAGCGCCGGCCGGAAGATCATCACCGTCGACCGCGACGGGAGCAGGAGCGAGGAAGCAGCCGAGCTGCTGCGCCGCGAGGGGTTCGACGCCGAGGCGATGGCGGGAGGACTGGCCCGCTGGTTCGACGAGGACCTGCCGCTGGTGGCGACGTCGGGTGGGAGCGGAGGCGTCGCCCGGTGAGCCAACGAAGCGACCCCCTCGGACGTCGGATGTGTCGTCGGGGACTTCACGAAGGTCCGCGTTCGGACGTTGACACCCACGGCTGGGTCCGGAAACGTTGGTCTTGATCGCTGCGGGCTGGCCGTCTGTGTCCGCGTTCCCACGATCGGCCCGGCCCACGCCCGGACCAGACGCCGGACCAGACGCCGGACCAGACGTTCGACGTTGAGCCGTCAGGAGGAAGAGGATCCGCCAGATGAGCATCGCGATGGTCTTCCCCGGGCAGGGGTCGCACCGCCAAGGGATGGCCTCAGCGTGGCGCGGCCACAGCGCCTTCTCCACGTTCGCCGAGGTCGGTCGCGTCGCTGGCTTCGACGACTTCGTCGGCCTCGCCGACGACCCGGAGGCGTGCGCCGCCACCGACGTGGCCCAGCCAGCGGTGTTCGCGGTCGATCTCGCGGCGTGGCGGGCACTCCGCGACGCGGGGATCACCCCCGACGTGGTCGCCGGCCACAGCCTGGGTGAGATCGCCGCCGCGGTCGCTGCCCGCGCTCTGTCGGTGCCCGCCGGCGCGGCGGTGGTGATCGAGCGCGGCCGTGCGTTCGCCGACGCGGTGTCGGAGAACCCGGGGAAGATGGCAGCGGTGCTGGGGCTGGACCGTGACGCCGTCGAGAAGGCCATCGCCGGGATCGACGGCGTCATCGTCGCCAACGACAACGCCCCCGACCAGGTCGTCGTGTCGGGGCCTCCCGACGCGGTCGACGCGGCCGCCGACGCCTGTCAGGAGGCCGGCGGGCGGGTCCGCGACCTCGACGTGGAGGGCGCGTTCCACACCGAGTTGATGGCGTCAGCCCGTGACCGGCTCGAGACGCGGCTGGACGAGCTGCAGATGGTGGACCCCGACGTCCCGCTGGTCTCTGGAGCCACCGCCGAACCGGTGACCACGGCCGACGACGTCCGGCAAGTGATCATCGACGGGGTGTTGTCCCCCGTTCGTTGGCGGGAGGTCCAGCAACGTCTGGCGGCCATGGAGACCCGGCTGGTGATCGAGGCCGGTCCCGGAGACGTCCTCTCCGGCTTGGCGCGCCGGACCCTGTCCGATGACATCGAGATCGTCTCGGTGGGGACCCCCGACGACCTCGACGCGGCGATCTCGGCCGCGACGAGCATCCGCAAGAGCGAGGAGGGATGACCGCGGCGCGCCCACCTACGACCCGGAACACGATGAACACGATGGACGTGATGACGATGCCGACCTGCACAGCGCGACCTGGAGAGCGACCCGGAGAGGAAGTCCGTCGATGACGATCCCGCTGACCACCGAACGCCCGTCGCGGGCCGGTCTGGCCCCCGGTCAGCTCCCGGTGGGCATCGTCGGGCTCGGGGTCGCGGTCCCTGACGAGGTGATCACCAACCACGACTGGGAAGAGGCGCTCGACACCAGCGACGAGTGGATCCGCACCCGCACGGGGATCGTGGAGCGGCGCCGCATCGCCGAAGACGACGCCACCTCGGACCTGGCCGTCCGGGCGGGCGTGGCGGCCCTGGCCGAAGCCGGCGTGGACGCCGACGAGCTCGGCGCGATCATCGTGGCCACCACCACACCGGACTACGTCTGCCCCCAGACCGCCCCGATCGTGGCAGCGGAGCTGGGGACGAACGTGGCGGCGTTCGACGTCGGCGCGGCGTGCAGCGGGTTCGTCTACGGGCTGTCGGTCGCGGCCGCAACCGTCACCGCCTACGACCCCCGGCCGATCCTGCTGATCGGCGCCGAGGCGATGACCCGGCTGATGGACGACCAGGACCGCTCCACCGCGGTGCTGTTCGGCGACGGCGCCGGCGCGTGCGTGCTGGCCGCGGAGAGCGGGGGAGGCACGCTCGGACCCTTCGAGATGGGCTCTGACGGTGACCTCGCCGACGCGCTGATCATCCCCGCCGGGGGTAGCCGCAACCCTGCCAGCCAGGAGACCGTCGCCGAGCGGCAGCACTACCTGACCATGAGCGGGAGCGAGATCTACAAGCACGCGGTGACCCGCATGACCTCGTCGGCTCGGTCGGTGCTGGAACGGGCCGGGATGGACATCGACGACATCGATCTGCTGGTCGCCCACCAGGCCAACGCCCGTATCCTCAACGCGGTGGCGGATCGGCTGGGCGTGGACGAAGATCGCGCGTTCATCGACGTGGACCGCTACGGCAACACCTCAGCCGCCTCGATCCCCCTGGCGCTGGTCGACGCGCGTGAACAGGGCCTGCTCCCGGCGGGGGCGACCGTCCTGCTCACCGCGTTCGGCGCCGGCCTGACCTGGGCCTCGTGCCTGGTGACCTTCCCCGACGGAGACCCGGAGGTGACCCCGTGAGCGACCTGGTCGCGATCGTCAGCGGCGGCAGCGGCGGCATCGGGGCGGCCACGTGCCGCGCCCTGGCCGCCCAGGGCATGGCGGTGCTGGTCGGGTACGCGTCGAACCAGGACGGAGCCGAGAAGGTGGCCGCGTCCTGCGACGGCACGGCCGAGGCGATCCAACTCGACGTCACCGACGAGGACCAGGTCGACGCCGCCGTCGACCGCGCCGGCGAGCTCGGCGACCTCGGCGTGGTCGTCACGGCGCACGGGATCGCCGACGACGACCTGCTGATGCGGCTGACGCCGGAACGCTGGGACCGCACCATGGCGATCAACCTGCGCGGGGTGTACCTGATCGCCCGTGCTGCGCTCCGCCCGATGGTCCGCAACCGCAGGGGCCGCATCATCAACATCGGCTCGTTCGTGGGCCTCCGCGGCAACGCCGGCCAGAGCGCCTACGGCGCGGCCAAGGCCGCGCTGACCGGGTTCAGCAAGTCGCTTGCCCGCGAGCTGGCCGGGAAGGGCGTCACCGTCAACGTGGTCGCGCCCGGGTTCGTCGAGACGTCGATGACCGACCAACTCCCCGACGATCTGCTCGAGAGCTACCTCGAACGCACTCCGATCGGCCGGCCCGTCGCGGCCGAGGAGGTCGCGGCTGCCGTGAGGTTCCTCGCATCCGAGGAGGCCGCGGCGATCACCGGAGCGGTGATCCCCGTCGACGGCGGTGCCGGCATGTGACCGACACACCCAGAACCAGTCCGTAACCGAGAGGAGCAACGATGAACCAGGAGCTGTACGAGACCGTGAAGTCCATCCTCGTGAACACGTTCCAGGTGCCGGAGGAGGACGTGAGCCCCGACGCCACGTTCGAATCCCTGGACCTCGACTCGCTCGACCTGGTCGAGTTCACGCTGGCGCTCGAAGAAGAGGTCGGCGTCGAGATCGAGGACGAGGAGGCCGAGGACATCCGCACGGTCGAAGACGCCGTGACCAAGATCGAAGAGAAGCAGAAGGTGCAAACGTGACCGACCGTCAACAGCCCGAGATCGTCGTCACCGGCATCGGCCTGTTCGCTCCCGGAGGGGCCAACGTCGACGCGGCGTGGAAGACGGTCCTGGAGGGGACCCCCGCCGCAGCGCACGACCCCACGCTGGAGGAAGCCGGCCTCGACGTCACCGTCTCCTGCCGCACGCCCGAGTTCGATCCCTCCGAGGAGATCGGTCGGCGTGCCGCTCGGCGGCTCGACCGCTTCGTGCAGCTGGCGCTCCTGGCCAGCCGCGAAGCGATCGACCGATCGGGTCTTGACCTGCCGACCGGCGAGGACCCCGAGGAGTTCGGCGACCGCGTCGGCATCGCGTTCGGCTGCGGGATCGGCGGGGTGATCACCTGGGAGGAGCAGCACGCCTCCTTCATGGAGAAGAACAAGGTCAGCCCGTTCATGATCCCCAAGATGCTGTCGAACATGGCTGCCGGCCAGGTCGC
>JALYHG010000239.1 GCA_030776725.1 Actinomycetota bacterium | reverse complement strand
GGTCTTCATCGCCGTTCCACTGGAAGAGATTCCCAAGGTCGCCGCCTCCATCTGGTCGGTGATGCAACCGAGCGCCGTCCTGACAGATGTTGGAAGCGTAAAGTCTAACGTTATGGCTGAGGTCGAGGGTCTAGGCGGACGCTCACCCGGGATGGGCCCGGCGTTCATCGGCGGCCACCCGATGGCGGGGAGCGAGAGGGAGGGTCTCGACGGCGCAGATGGAACGATCTTCCAGGGAGCCGCGTACGTCCTGACTCCGTCGGCGTCCGCGCCGGCGGAGGCGTTCAACCGACTCGCGTCGTTCGTTCGCCTCCTGGGGGCGCGCGTCATCGCGGTGGACGCCGCGACGCACGACCGGCTGGTGGGGATCGTCAGTCACCTGCCTCAGGTGGTGGCGTCCGCGTTGATGGCGTTCGCTGCCGAGACCGCCCGGGCCGACCCCGGACTGCTGGCGATGGCGGGCGGAGGGTTCCGGGACGTGACGCGGGTGGCCGCCAGCAGCCCCGACCTGTGGACCGGGATCCTGAGCGAGAACCGTGAGGCGGTGCTCGACGCGCTCGAGGGGTTCGCGGGGGTGCTCGGCGCACTCCGCACTGCGCTCGCCGCCGGGGACTGGGCCGCGGTCAGGCAGGCACTCGGGGCCGGCCGCGACGCGCGCGCCCTGCTGCCAGGCAAGGCTGTCGACGCGCCGGTGATCGATGTGGTCATCCCGGTCCACGACCGACCCGGGAGCCTGGCAGCGGTCACGACGGCACTGGGCGCGGTCGGGATCAACATCGAGGACGTGTCGATGCGCCACGCCGAGGACAGCGCCCGCGGCGCGCTCGTCGTCGCTGTCGCTGGCGAGGACACCGCGGAGCGTGCCAGGCTGGCCCTGGCTGCCCGCGGCTTCCCCAGCCACCTCGAGACACGGTAACCGCCTCACGCCCACAGGCCGGTGGGGTGCGGGGGGGCAGCTGGTGTTCTCGGGGGTGGGAAGCGGTAGTGAGTTCGGCGCCGGCGTGGCACCCTCGACGGGTGCCCACTGAGAGCCCGCACGGGCCGCCCAACGCCGCCATGACGGTCGCCGACCGTGTTCGCGTGCACCCCGGTCCGCTGACCGGATCGGTCGTCGTCCCCGGCGACAAGTCGATCAGCCACCGTGCACTGCTGATCGGGGCGCTGACGGACGGTGCGGTCAGCGTCAGGGGTTTGGCTCCCAGCGGGGATGTGGCGGCCACGGCGGGAGCGCTCCGCCTGCTCGGAGCCGTGGTCGACGTGAGCGGGAACGATGGCGGCCTGGCTGGCACCGTCGCCGGCCCGCTGGTGGAGGCCAGTGACGTCGTCGACTGCGGCAACTCGGGGACGGCGATGCGGTTGCTCGCCGGGGTCACGGCGGGGATCGACGGCCTGGCCGTCCTCACCGGGGACGCGTCTCTGCGGCGCCGCCCGATGGACCGCGTCGTCGCGCCGCTGCGTGCGATGGGAGCACACGTCGATGGCCGGGCCGGTGGGATGCTCCCACCTGTCGTGGTGCGTGGCGGAGGCCTCCGTGGCGTCCACCACGTCAGCCCGGTGGCCAGCGCTCAGGTCAAGTCGGCCGTGATGCTCGCGGGCCTGCGCGCCGACGGACCCACCGAGGTCACCAGCCCGGCGCGTAGCCGGGACCACACGGAGCGGCTGGTGACCTACCTGGGGGGCGACGTGACCGTCCGCCATCTGGGTGACGGCCGTGAGGTCGTGGCGCTCCGCCCTGGAGGGTTGCAGCCCCGACCGGTCGACGTTCCCGGGGATCCGTCGAGCGCCGCGTTCTGGATGGTGGCCGCGGCGGCGGCGATCAACGGCCGTGGTGACGGCGTTGAGCTTCCTGGCCTGTGCGCCAACCCGACGCGGTTGGGGGTGGTCGACGTGCTGCGGGCCATGGACGCCAGGTTGGAGATCGATCCGACCGGGGAGGTCTCGGGCGAGCCACGGGCGGCCGTGCGGGTGTGGCCGGCGGATCTGACCGGCGCGACCGTGGCCGGTTCGGCGGTTGTCGATGCCCTCGACGAGCTCCCGGTGTTGGCGGTCGCCGGCGCGCTGAGCCGCGACGGTCTCGTCGTCCGCGACGCCGCTGAGCTCCGCGTCAAGGAGAGCGACCGCATCGCGGCGCTCGCAGCCACGTTGCAGGCCCTCGGCGTCACGGTTCACGAGCGCCCCGACGGTTTCGAGGTGCCAGGCGGTCAGCGCCCCGGCGGAGGGACGGTGCATGCCCGGGGCGATCACCGCATCGCCATGACCGCTTGCGTCGCGGCGACCTACGCCACCGGCCCGGTCGAGGTCCGCGGCTTCGGGTGCGTCGCGACCTCGTACCCCTCGTTCCTCGAGCACCTGCGCGGACTCGGCGGCACGGTGGAGGTCCTCGACCGGCCGGGTGCCGCGTGAACCGGGTCGAGGGCCGCATCGTGGCGATCGACGGTCCGTCGGGGGTCGGCAAGTCCACCGTCGCTCGAGGTGTGGCCGACGCGCTGGATGTGCCGCACATCGACACCGGGGCGCTGTACCGGGCGGTCACCCTGGCGGTGCTTCGTGCCGGCGTGGACCCCCACGACGAGGACGCCACGGCCCGTGTGGCCGAGCAGCGCCAGATCGAGCGTCGCGACGGCCGGACCTACCTCGACGGCGACGACGTGGAGGACCAGCTCCGCGGTGACGACGTCACGGCCGCGGTCTCGGCGGTGTCTGCCCACCCGGGTGTGCGCGCGGCGCTGGTCGACGTCCAACGCGAGGCCGTGCTCCCCGGCGGAGGCGTCGTGGAGGGACGCGACATCGGGACCGTCGTGTTCCCCGACGCCGACCTCAAGGTCTGGCTGACGGCCGACCCGGACGAGCGCGCTCGTCGCCGCGCGGCGCAGCAGGACGACGCCGACCAGTCGACCGTCGCCGCGGAGCTGGCCCGGCGTGACGCCGCCGACGCCGGCCGTTCGCTGGCGCCGCTGGCCAAGGCCGAGGACGCCTGGGAGATCGACACCACCGACATGTCACCCGAGGAGACGATCCAGGCGGTGATCGCCCTGGCACGTGCCGTCTGGGGCGAGGAGCCCCACGAGCGGCCGGAGGCACCGCCCCAGACGGAGGAGCTCGACGAGGCCGCGCTCGACGCGGCGGCGCTGCGTGCGGTCGCCCCGACGCGGCGCGCCCTGCCGCGGGTCGCGGTGGTCGGCCGGCCGAACGTGGGCAAGTCCACCTTCGTGAACCGGGTGATCGGCCACCGCGCTGCCATCGTGGAGCAGAAACCGGGAGTGACGCGCGACCGGACCGAGCACCTGGCGACCTGGCGGGGCAGGGCGTTCACGATCGTGGACACCGGGGGCTGGGAGCACGGAGCCGACGGCATGGCGGCCCGGGTCGTCGAGCAAGCCGAGAAGGCTGTGGCCGAGGCTGATCTGGCGGTGTTCGTCGTGGATGCGACGGTCGGGGCGCTGGCGGACGACGAGCGGTACGCCAAGCTGCTGCGCCGAGCCGGGACCCCAGTGCTGCTGGTGGCCAACAAGGTCGATTCGCCGAAACAGGAGCCGCTGATCCACGAGTTGTACGGGCTCGGCCTCGGAGATCCCTTGCCGGTCTCGGCCGCGCACGGGCGTGCCGTGGGTGACGTCCTCGACGCGATCGTCGACGTTCTGGCCGAGGACGCGCCCGAGTCGTCACCCGACGAGTCCGGCATCCCGCGGGTTGCGGTGGTGGGTCGGCCCAACGTCGGCAAGTCGTCGCTGTTCAACCAGCTCCTGGGCGAGGAACGCTCGATCGTCGATCCCGTCCCGCACACGACCCGGGACGCTGTCGACACGCTGGTCACGATCGATGGTGAGCCTTGGGCGTTCGTGGACACCGCGGGACTGCGGCGGCGCTACCGCCACGGCGAGGACACCGAGCTGTACAGCGCGGATCGGACCCGCCGGGCGGTCGAGACGGCCGACCTCGCACTGTTCGTCGTCGACGGTTCCGAACCGATCGGCGACCAGGACCAGCGACTGGCGGCCATGATCCGCGACGCCGGGTGCGGCATCGTGCTCGTCGTCAACAAGTGGGATCTGGTCGACGCCGAGCGTCGTCCTTACCTCGAGCGCGAACTCGAACGGCTGCTGGGTTTCGCCGGCTGGGCACCTCGGGTCAACGTCTCGGCGCTGACCGGTCGGGGAGTCGGGCGCGTCGTTCCGTGGCTGCGGAACGTCTACGACGCATACCGCACGCGCATCTCGACGGGAGAGCTGAACACCTGGCTAGGGGAGGTCACCGAGCGTGTCCCGCCGCCACCCGGTGCGCGAGGGAGATCGGCTCGGCTGAAGTACGTCACCCAGCCGGCCACCGGCCCGCCGACGTTCGTCCTGTTCGGTAGCGGCCAACTCACCCCCGCATACGAGCGCTACCTCGAACGCACGCTGAGGGAGCGTTACGGGCTGGTCGGCACGCCGGTGCGTCTGCGGCTGCGTGGCGGCCGCCGCGCCGAAGGCAGCCGTTGACCCACCGGGGAGGCCCCGCTCTGGCGCCGCGCCGCAACCCACCTGTTGCGGTGCGCCGCAGCTCGAGGCCGACCGAGGATGGCAGCAGGTCTCACGACTCCCGGTCCGTGGTCGGCCCGAAGCGCCGTGCCGTGGCGCGCTCGGCGGCCTGCCGATCGGGTCGTCGGTGGGGGGCGGCTCTGGTAGCGT
>JALYHG010000238.1 GCA_030776725.1 Actinomycetota bacterium | reverse complement strand
GAAGTGCTCGCCGAGTTTGATCGCGACCGGACGTAGTTGCGGGAAGCCGCTGATGACCAGGGCGGCCACGACCCACCCGCCGGCGAGGTTGAGCACCGCCGTGCCGGTCCACAGCCGCAGGATCGAGTACACGCCGTGTTCGGTCCCGAGCATCCCGGCGATCGGGACGAGGAAGTTCTCGGTGAACAGCTCGCTGCGGGCCAGGGTCAGCGCGATGAACCCGAACGAGAACGCGATCGCCCCTGCCAGGAGGTTGTCGTCGGTGTGGTGGAGGACGAGCATCATCGCGAAGATCCCGATGCTGACGTCCACGCCGGCGGCCAGGCCGGTCCCGACCAGAGCGGGGATCGTCCGGGTGAGGCGGCGCTTGCCCTCCTCGACGGTCAGCTCGAAGGCGGACTCGACCTCCTCCGGCTCACCCTGCTGGTCCTCCGCCATGGTCGACCTCCGATCCGGCGATGCAAGGGTCGCTGAACCCTACGCCAGTGGCGATCCGGTGGCGCCCCGGCGACGGGCCGGTCAGCGACCAGCCACGGTGAGACGGCCTCAACGAAGCGTGTCGCACGACGCGCCACCACGTCCCCGTGCCGCTCACCGTGGCCAGTTCGCGAACGACGCGACCCGGCGCAGGACCGGGTCGCTGACCGCCGCGGTCCCGCCGACGGCGTGGACCGTCTCGATCTCGGCTGCCCGGTCGCGCAGCCACGGCCACAACTCGTACTGCAGGTCAGCGTCGGCCCCGTCGGCCAGGACCAGGACGTGGCCGGTGCGGGCGACCGCCGGTCCGGCAGCGACCGCATCGGGGAAGTTCCCCCCGGTCGCGACGTACACCTCGGCCGCGCTCGCCGTGCCGGCGCCGAGCAGCTCCTCTGCCAGCCGCAGAGACGTCTCGTGGCGGGTGGGCCCGAACACCCGGCGGGTGGCGTGGCCGAGGACGCGGACCTCGTCCTCCACGGCGGGGTCGATCGCGACATGGCCGCCGACGATGCGGACCTCGCTGACGTCAGCACGGGCCAGGAGCTGCCGGGTCGCGTCGGGCAGGCGGTCCTCGCGGGTGAGCAGCACGGGCACGCCCTGACGGGCGGCGACGACGCTCCCGGCGAGCGCGTCCGGCCAGGACCGGTTGGGGTCGCTGTGGGAGCCCAGAGCCAGCAGGGGTGAGACCGGTCCGCTCGCTCCTTGCAGGACCTCCCGGGCGACGTTGCCCGCGACCTCGAACGGGTCGCTCCCCGCGATGCGACGCAGGTGGGCGGCGGCCAGTCCCGCCTCCTCGACGAGCTCGCGTTCCGCGTCGCTCGAGAGGCGCTCGGGCGTGCCGACCAGCACCGCCCGCGTCGCGCCGAGCCGGCCGATCTCATCGGCGACCACCTGGGGGACGACATCGGGTCCTTCCGCCCAGACGGTCAGTACGGGCCCGCCGAGCTTCGCGGCCAGCGGCGCAGCGGCGAGCGGCTCGACGTGGAAGTTGGCCGGCGCGATCACCACCGTGGTGGCGGAGGAGAAGCTGTGCTGCGACAGCGCGACGGCGGTTTCGATGCGGTTGCGGCCCGCCACACGGTCGTACCGCCCCGGCGGCGGAGGCGCGCCCTCGGCGTCCCATACCCGCCCGGCGTCGAACGCCGCACGCAAGGCCGGGTAGGGGTTGATCTTGGGGCTGCCCCAGTCGTGGCCGTGCCAGATCTCGAAGTGGGTGTGGTCGACACCGCATGGGGCGTTGCCCGACGAACCGACGTACGCCACGTGCTCCCCGCGCTCGACGCGGACCCCCTCCAAGGTGCCGCGGCGGCGCAGGACGTCCACCAGGCGCGGGGCGAACGCGCCGTCCGCCCCGCCCAGCCCGTCGCAGCCCTGCGGTCGGCCCGGGGTGTCGTTGTTCAGGTGCACGTAGAAGTAGCTGTGCCCGTCGTCACCGTTGATCAGCAGCGAGAATGACGAGCAGTACGTGCCGGGTGTGCAGTCCTCGCCGGCCGCGCGTCTGATCACGCCCGAGGCGGCGGCGTAGACCTGATCCATCTGGGCGCCCATGATGTCGGTCCCCGTGTGGGTCCGTCCGCTCGCGCGGGCCTCGCCCCAGGTGTCGGTGAACTGCACCGGCAGCTGCTGTGGGAACCACAGCGACGGGTCGTCGGCGTGAGCCGGCCCCACCGGGCCGACCGCCACGATGGCCAGCACGACCAGCAGTCGGCGGACGTGGAAGATCGCAGGCAAGAGAAGGCTCCTGATCAGCGCGACGCGGGCGCGCGTGTCTCGTCGGCCGTCAACGTCCCCACGCGCGACGGTGCACCCGACGCGGGCGCCCACGGCGGGGGAACCTGCCAGGCGCACGCCGATCGGACGAACGCATGCGCGGTGCGCGCACGAGCGGGTGCGGTCAGCCGCCGGCGACGGCGGGGACGATCGAGACGACGTCACCGTCCTCGACGGGTGTGTCCAGGCCGTCCAGGAAACGGACGTCCTCGTCGCGGACGAAGACGTTGACGAAGCGACGCAGCTCGCCGTCGTCGTCCAGGAGCCGTTCGCGGAAGCCCGGGTGGGCAGCCTCGAGCTGTTCGATCGTGCCGCGCACGTCGGTCGCGTCGACCTGCGCCTCGGCCACGCCGTCGGACAGGCTCCGCAGGGGACTGGGGATGCGGACGGTGACGGGCATCGGTTCCCTTTCGGTCACCCGCGGGAGCGGAGCTGGCGCCCGAAGGCATCCAGGGACGGTTCGATGTGGAACGCCGGACCGACGTGCCCGGTGAGGGACTCGACGGTCTTCAGGCCGTTCCCGGTGATCATCGCGACGACCTCTTCTCCGGCGGTGACCACTCCCGTACTGGCCAGCTTGGCGAGGGTGGCGATCGTGACGCCGCCGGCGGTCTCGGCGAAGATGCCTTCGGTCTCGGCCAGCAGTCGCATGCCGTCGCGGATCTCGTCGTCGGTGACGTCGTCGACCTCGCCGCCGGTGTCGCGCACCACGTTCACCGCGTAGTAGCCGTCGGCGGGGTTGCCGATCGCCAGCGACTTGGCGATCGTGTCCGCCTTGACCGGCCGGATCACGTCGCGGCCGGCCTTGAACGCGGCCGCGACCGGGTTGCATCCGGCCGCCTGCGCCCCAGAGATCCGCGTCGGGTGGTCCTCGACGAGACCGTGGCGGACCAGCTCGCGGAACGCGCGGTGCACCTTGGTCAGCTGCGAGCCGGACGCCACCGGCACGACCACGTGGTCGGGCAGGCGCCACCCGAGCTGCTCGGCGACCTCGAAACCGAGCGTCTTGGACCCCTCCGCGTAGTAGGCGCGCAGGTTGACGTTCGCGAAACCCCACCCCAGATCGTCGGCGGCCTCCGCGCAGAGGCGGTTGACGTCGTCGTAGCTGCCCTTCACCGCCACCACGTTGGCCCCGTACACCGCGGAGCTGACGATCTTGGCCTCCTCGAGGTCGTGGGGGACGAAGACGTACGCGTCCATGCCAGCGTGCGCCGCGTGAGCCGCCACCGAGTTGGCGAGGTTGCCCGTCGACGCGCAGGCCAGCGTGTCGATGCCGAACGCGTGCGCCGCCTGCAGCGCGACGGACACCACCCGGTCCTTGAACGAGCCCGACGGGTTGCGGGTGTCGTCCTTCAGCCACAGCCGGCCCAGCCCCAGCCGGGCGGCGAGCCGCGGGGCGGGGCGGAGCGGGCTCAGCCCGGTCCCCAGGTCGTCGGGCAGTGGCCCGTCACGGACGATCGGCAGGAGCGGCGCGTACCGCCACAGGGTCGCCGGCCCCGCCGTGATCACGTCGCGGTGTGCGCGTGCGGCGACGACGGCCTCGTCGTAGACGGGTTCGAGCGGGCCGAAGCAGAACCCGCAGACGTGGCTCGGGCCGACCGGCTGTTCGCTGCCACACTCGCGGCAGCGCAGCCCGGCGACGTTGCGGACGAGCCGCTGGTCGGAGCTGGTCACGTGCGTCCTTCACGTCGGTCACGGACGTGGGGGCGCCGGTACCTCGAAGCCTCCCGCGGGTAGGCCGGGGAGGCGGATGCGAACCGCCGGCCCATCGTCCCACTCCACGGCGCCGGTAGGCGCCGCTCAAGGAGACCGGGTTTGGCACCGTTCCCGCCGCGTCCGCGGGAGGGTTGCCGAGGCTTCTTCGGGCCCGAGCCCTCCACCTCTCCGGATGGGCGTCCGGATCATGCCACGTCGAGCCGCTCCGGGCGGCGTCGCCGCACGAGTACGGTGCCATCCGTGGCCGTCCCTGGCAAATCGCAGCCGGGGACGGCCGTCCGTACGGCCTCGACCGGAGCCGGAGACATGGCAGCGTCAGCCACCTGGTTCCCTCACCGGCCGTGGCGCTGGCAGGAGGTCGACCCGGCGGCGGTGGCCGCGCACCGACGGCTCGTCGGCGACCGCGTCGCGGTGGTGATCCCCGCGGTCGACGAGGCGGGGACCGTCGCCGGGGTGGTCGCGGCGACGCGAGAGGTCCCCGGGCTCGTCGACGAGGTCGTCGTGGTCGACGGCGGCTCGACCGACGGGACACAGGAACGCGCCGCCGCGGCCGGCGCCCGGGTCGTCGATCAGCGGGCGGTGCTGCCCGAGGCGGGCCCGCCTGGAGGGAAGGGCGATGCGCTGTGGAAGGGTCTCGCCGTCACCGGTGGCGACATCGTGGTGTTCCTCGACGCCGACGTGCACGCACCGGACGTGCGCTACGTGGCAGGCCTGCTCGCACCTGTCTTGGCTGACGCGCGGATCGCGGTGGCGAAGGCCTGCTACGACCGCCCGCTGCACGTCGGCGACGTGGTCGAACCGACCGGCGGCGGGCGCGTCACCGAGCTGGTGGCCCGCCCACTGCTGGCGGCGTTCTGGCCGCACCTGTCGGGGCTGGTGCAGCCGCTGGCCGGGGAGTACGCGGGCCGTCGCGGCGTCCTGGAACAGGTCCCGTTCGTGGCCGGGTACGGGATCGAGTTCGCCCTGCTGATCGATGTGGCAGCCCGGTGGGGGACGGACGCCATCGCCCAGGTCGACCTCGGCACACGCCGGCACACCCACCAGTCGCTGGCCGCGCTGTCGGCGATGGCAGCCGAGATCCTGCAGGTCGCCGCAACGCGGCTCCGCGCGGAGGGGCGGCTGACCGGAGAGGTCGGAACGCTGCTGCGTCGCCCGCAACGTGATCGCTCCGGGAACCTGCAGCTGGGCGAGACGCAGGTGACCGTCGCCGAGCGGCCTCCCCTGGCGGCGTTCCGCGCCGGCTGGCACCCGGTCTAGCTCGGCGCGCGCGCGTCCTCTGGCTCGGTGTCCGGCTCGGGGCCCGGCTCGGTGCCCGGCAGCTCGGTGGGCGCCTGCGGTGGGGATCGTCCCGCCGTCGCCGGCCGCGGCAGGTCCTCGGTCGCCCACGGGGCGCGCGTGGCGAGCAGGTGCAACAGCACCAGCTTGGCGGCGGCGATCGCAGGCACCGCCACCAGCATGCCAACGATGCCGTACAGCGATCCAGCGACGAGCAGGCCGAGCATCACGGTGATCGGGTGCATCTCCACCGTGCGCGACATGACGTTGGGGCTGATGACGTGGTTGTCGACCTGCTGCACCACCGCCATCACCAGGACCACCCAGACGGCCTGTGACAGTCCGTCGCCAGCGGTGAGCGCCACCACCACGCCGATCGCTCCCCCGACGAACGGCCCGATCAGCGGGACGAGGTTGAACACGCCGGTGATCAGCCCGACCAGTGCCCAGAACGGCAACCCAACAGCCAGCAGCCCGGCGGAGGTCGCCACGCCGACGAAGGTCGCGACCAGCAGCTGACCGCGGAAGTAGCCCCCGACACGCGCCATGATCCCCTCCGCGACGGACACGACCTCAGATCGCTGTCCCGGCGGGATGATCCGTCGCAACGATTCCATGACGTTGGGCAGGTCGGCGAGGAGGTAGAAGGCGAGGACGGGGCCGAGCAGGACGATCACCGCGGCGTGGAGGATGCCGCGGGCCACCGATCCGGCACTCTCGAGGATCTGGCCGAACTGCGCCCCGGTCCGCCCGAGCAGGTACTGACGGACCGTCTCTTGCGCCTGCAGCGACTCGGAGTCCAGCTCGAGGCGGTAGTCGATCCCCAAGGTGTCCAGCTGGCGGTTGACCGCATCCTGCAACGACCGGCCCATCTCCGGAGCGCGGTCGCCCAACGCGGCGACCTGTTCGCCGATCACCGGGACGAGGAGCGAGACGCCCGCGACCACCGCGCCGATCAGGACGACGTACGCCAGCGCGGTCCCGGCCACGCGGGGAACGCCACGGGCGGCGAGCCTGCGCACGACCGGGTTGAGGACGTAGACGATCACGACCGCGAGCGCCAGCGGCGGGACGGCGATCGCCAGCGGTCGCTCCAACAGCTGCCAGGCCACGTACAGCAACGCGACGATCCCGATGACCGTCCACGTCCACCAGAACCACAGCCGGGCCCGGCGCTCGCGCTCGTCGGTCACATCCGCGTCCCGTCCGTCTCGCGCCGACGCGACGCTACCCGACCGGCCGGCCACAGCGGCCGGCCGACACGAGCATCGGCCCAGGTTGCGGCCTGGGCTTCACGGTTTGGGGTAGTCGGTCCCGACGACGACGTGGACCTTGACGGAGTCGGACAGGCTGTCGGGCTTGGCCTCGATGACCTCGTCCTCGCTGGGCAGCGCCGCGGCGACCGCTTGGGCCTCGACGGTCTGATCGGCCGTGTAGAACACCGTCGTCCGGGCGTAGCTGCGCACAGCCCGGTTGACGGCCACCACCCTGTATCCGGCCTCGCGGAGGGTACGGGCGGCGTGCGCGGCGCGGCCGCCACCGTCCGAGGTGGCGTCGAGGACCTGCACCGTGACCTGCGACGGGTCGACGGCAGGCACGGTCGACGTGGCGGGGTCAGTCGGGGTGACGGTCGGCGACGTGGCCGTGGGCGACGTGGCGGTGGGCGGATCCTGCACAGCAGCCGTGTCTTCGATGGTGGGAGCGTCCTCGGTGGCGGTGACGGCGGGCGTCTCGACGGTGGGCTCCTGCGTCGTTCCCGTCCCGACCTCGACCTCGGTTGGCGTCGTCTGCAGCCGCCCGACTCCCCAGAACGCCGCCGCCACCGTGGCGACCAGCGCCACGCCGGCCAGGAGGTGGCGGACGACGGACGCGACGAAGCTGCGGTCGCCGTCTTCGAGATGCTTGCTCACCGGTCAGCGGAGGAGTCGGTGCCCAGACGGCGGGCGGCCCGCCGACGCTGCCGGGCGGCACGGAGGCGTCGCAGCCGCTTGACGAGCATCGGGTCGTACGCCAGCGCGGCGTCGTCGTCGATCAGACGGTTGAGGAGCTGGTAGTAGCGGGTCGGGGACACGTCGAACCGCTGGCGGATCCCCTGCTCCTTGGCGCCAGCCACCTTCCACCACTCCCGCTCGAAATCGAGGATGGCGCGGTCACGGGCGTCGAGATGGTCCTCTTCCGCGTCGGTGTGGTGACCCATCGGCGCTGCCTCCCCGGTCATGGCGCGAGCATGCCGGGCGAACCACATACGTGCAACTAGGCGGCACCGCTGCGGCCCCGGGCGGTACCCTCACCCCTGTCCGCCGGGTTAGCTCAGGTGGTAGAGCACGCGTCTTGTAAACGCGATGTCGTCGGTTCGAGTCCGACACCCGGCTCCAGTGCGGATCAGCGCTGGTCGATCGAGCGCTCGATCCGACCGTCATCGCCACCCCCGTCACGCAGGTGGTCCTCGAGCTTGCGCTTGATGCGCTGCAGGGCGTTGTCGACCGCTTTCACGTGCCGGCCGAGGTGGTCGGCGATCTCTCGGTAGCTGCGCCCGTCGACGTACAGCTCGAGCACCGCGGCTTCGAGCCGGGACAGCAGCCCCTGACACGCCTCCTCCAGCGCACGTCGCTCATCCGATGCGATCAGGATCCGCGCCGGATCGGCGTCGGGCTCGACCGCGACCGTGTCACCGACCGTGCCGACCTCCTGGTCCGCCAGCCACTGCGGCCGGTCGAAGGACACGTAGGAGTTGAGCGGGGCGTGCTTGCGGCGCGTAGCCGACCTGATGGCCGTCAGGATCTGGCGGGTGATGCACAGCTCCGCGAACGAACGGAACGTCGAGTCGTGATCGCCGACGTAGTCACGGATCGCTTTGTACAGCCCGATCATCCCCTCCTGGACGACGTCCTCACGGTCGCCACCGATCAGGAAGTAGGAGCGGGCCCTGGAGCGCGCGAAGCGCCGGTAGCGGCCGATCAGCTCGCGGATAGCGTGCTCGTCGCCGTCGCGGGCCAGGTCCACGAGGTCTTCGTCGGACAGCACGGTCGCGGCAGGGCGGCGCTCGTCCGGGCCCCACAGCCGGGCATGGCCCATCCGCCGCGACCTCCCACCGACACGTCCGCGCGCAGTATCCGCAACGATCCGACGACCGAGCGATGACGAACGGACGCTGACCGCTCCCCCAGCGTAGCCGCGCCCACCCACACAGCGGCCGACGTCGCAGGCACCTTTCGAGGAAGCGGGCCGTCATCCCCTGCGCCGCAGCGCTTCGTACAACGCCACGGCTGCCGCGACCGAGGCGTTGAGCGACGCGACCCGGCCACGCATCGGCAGAGCCGCCAGCTGGTCGCAGGTGTCAGCCACCAGACGGCTCAAGCCGCGTCCCTCCGCCCCGACGACGACGACGACCGGTTCAGCCAGCAGTTCGCAGTCGAAGATGGAGAGGTCTCCGCCTGTATCCAGGCCGACCGACCACACCGGACGCACCGCCAAGGCAGTCAGGGTGCGGACCAGGTTGGTGACCTGTGCGACGGGGAGGTACGCGAGCGCCCCGGCCGCGGCCTTCTCGGCAGCGGGAGTGACCCCGACCGCCCGGCGCGCAGGGACGAGCAGGCCGTGCGCCCCGACCGCCTCGGCTGTCCGGGCGACCGACCCGAGGTTGTGCGGGTCGGTGACGCCGTCGAGGGCGACGAGGAGCGGCGGCTGTCGGGGCGGCACCGCCGCCACGACGTCGTCCACGTCGCGGTAGCGGTAAGGGGCTGCGACCGCGACGACACCCTGGTGGGCCACGCCGCCAGCGAGGTCGTCGAGCTGATGGCGGTCGCTGTCGACCACCGCGGTCCCCGACGCGCGGGCCATATCACGGATCTCGCCCAGGACCGGTGACTGGCGCCGGGACGGGTCGATGTGGATCTCGGCCACGTCGGTGCCTGCACGCAGCAGCTCACGCACCGGGTGTAGGCCCGGCACGATCCGCGGCGGCTGGCGCCCCGTCCGACGCGACGGCATCGATCAGATCTGGGCGGTGGGGAGCTCCGCGGCCTGCTGCTCAACGGCGAGCGGCTCCGCGCCGTCGTGGCGGAAGGTGTCCGGCTCGATGTGCCACCGTGGTCCTCCGGGCCGGTCCTCGACGGTGATGCCCGCCCGTCCGAGCAGGTCACGGATCGCGTCGGCCGTCGCGAAGTCGCGCTCGGAGCGGGCGGCGTCGCGTCGCCGGAGCAGCTCCTCGACCATCGGGCCGAACCGGCGCCCGAGTTCCTCGGCTGGCCGGAGCGTTGCGGCGATGCCCAACCCCAGGACGTCGTCGCCCAACCTCACCACGGTCTCGGCCACGCCGCGGACCGCGGCCTGTGCGTCGCGTTCGCCGGCGTCTGCCCGACCGAACCACTCGTTGCCCGTGTTGACCGCCTCGTGCAGCGCCGCCAGCGCACCGGGCAAGTTCAGGTCGTCGTCGAGGGCCTCCTCGAAGGCGGCAACGTGCCGACGCCCCGCCTCGCGGGACGGCTCGACCTCGTCAGCGGCGGCCCGCGCGTTGCGCACGAACGTCACGATGCGTTCGAACGCGTTCCCGGCCTCGTCGATCAGCTCCTCGCTGAACATCAGGGGGCTGCGGTACCCGGAGGTCGCGTACCACAGTCGCAGCGGGCCACGACCCCAGCGGGCGAGCGCGTCGTCGATCCCGACGACGTTCCCGACGCTCTTGGACATCTTGCTCTCGGCGAACTCCAGCATCCCGTTGTGCATCCAGTAGCGCGCGAACGGAGGCCCGTGGACCGCTTCGTGCTGCGCGATCTCGTTCTCGTGGTGGGGGAAGATGAGGTCGACCCCGCCGCCGTGCACGTCGAAGCCGTGCCCCAGGTGCTTGGCGGCCATCGCCGAACACTCGATGTGCCAGCCAGGCCGGCCGTCACCCCACGGCGACGGCCAGCTGGGCTCGCCTGGCTTGGCGGCCTTCCACAGCGCGAAGTCCGTGGCATCCTCCTTGACGACCTCGGCCACGTCGCTGGGTTGCTGCGCGTCCTCCAGCCGCCGCCGCGACAGCCGGCCGTACCCGGGGAAGGATCGCACCCGGAACAGGACGTTGCCGTCCGAGACGTAGGCGTGACCCCGGTCGATCAGGTCCTGGATCAGCCGCTGCATCTCGCCGACGTGTCCCGTGGCGCGCGGCTGCACGTCGGGGGGGATCACGCCCAGCGCGTCCATGGCCCGGTTCCAGGTCCGTGCGTACCGGTCGCCGATCTGGAACGCCGACACGCCCTCGTGCGCCGCGCGCGCGATGATCTTGTCGTCGATGTCGGTGATGTTCATCACGAACGTCGTGTCGTAACCGCGGTAGCGCAGGTAGCGGTGGAAGATGTCGAACACGACGGCGAACCGGCCGTGACCGATGTGGGGGTCGCCGTAGACGGTCGGGCCGCAGACGTACACCGCCGCGCGGCCATCATCACGCGGTTGGAAGGGGACCTTCCTGCGTGCGAGTGTGTCGTAGATGTTGATCGCCATCGGCTCCTGGCGGTCGCGCCGCTCGCAGCCTAAACGGGGGGCGGGGCACCGTCCGAACCCGACCGGACGATGCAACACGTGGCCAGGCACGCGATCCCCTCAGCCCGGCCGACCGCACCGAGGCGGTCGGTGGAGGTGATCTTCACCGAGACGTCACCGTGGGGCAGGCCGAGTCGGGTCGCCACCCGGACGCGCATCTCGTCGCGGAACGTCGCCAGAGGCGGACGTTGTGCCACGACCACGCAGTCGAGGTTGCTGATGCGCCAGCCGACCGCCGCAACCTGTGTCGCGACGCGGGCCAGCAGCTCCAGCGAGGAGGTTCCGGCCAGGCCGGGATCGTCGACCCCGAACTGGCTGCCCAGGTCGCCCAGCGCTGCGGCGCCCAACAAGGCGTCGGCGAACGCGTGCGCGACCACGTCGGCGTCGGAGTGGCCGGCCAGCCCGGGCGCGCCGGGGATCTCGACCCCGGCCAGCACCAGCGGTCGGGAGCGATCGTCGGCGAAGGCGTGCACGTCGAAGCCGGTCCCGACCCTCACGGACGGGTCCCACGAACGATCGCGGCGGCGAGCAGAAGATCCTCGGGGTGGGTGACCTTCAGGCCGCGCGGGTCGCCCCGCACCAGCCGAACCCGGCCGACCACGGCACCTGCGGCGATGGCTTCCTCGACGAGGGATAGGTCGTCGGTGGCGTCGCGACCGTGCGCCCAGTCGAGCGTCCGTTCGAGGACGTCGCGGCGGATCACCTGCGGGGTGTGGACCGCCCACAGGCCACCACGCCCGACCGTGGCGACCACGTCACCGCCGGTGCCCACCCGCTTCAACGTGTCGGTCACCGGCAGACCGGGAGCCGCCGCCACCACGTCGCCGGTTACGGCCTCGACCGCGTCGGCGATCACGGCCGGGGGCACCAGCGGGCGGGCGGCGTCGTGGATGGCCACCAGCTCGCTCCCCGGCACGAGCGCCTTCACCCCGCAGCGGACGCTAGCTGACCGGCTCGGACCGCCCGCGACCAAGGCCACGTCGCTGCCGGCGACGGCGCGGAAGTCGGATCCGGCGCCCGGCGGGTGAACCACCACGACGGCGGTGATGGCCGGCACGGCCCGCAGGGTGGTGAGCGCGAGGTCCAGGAGGGGCCGTCCGTCGATCTCGACCAGCGCCTTGGGCCGGCCGGCGCCAGCGTCGGCGAGTCGCTGCCCGCGGCCGGCCGCGACCACGACCGCGGTGACCTCGCTCACGGGGACACCGCGCGGCTCATTGGTACACCTCCGTCGCCCCTGCGGGGCGACGCTCACTGGTCCTGCAGGGTCGCGAAGACCATGCGCCCGTTGCGGTTCTGCAACAGCGACGCGACCTCCGCGGTCACCTGCTCCCCGACGTGTGGGCGGGCGCGCTCGACGACGACCATCGTGCCGTCAGGCAGGTACCCGACGCCCTGGCCCGGTTCACGGCCCGGCTTGTTGATCCGGATCTCGATGCGGTCGCCGGGCAGGACGGGCGGGCGGAGCGCCTCGGCCAGCGCGTGCAGGTTGAGCACCCGCACGCCGGAGATCTCGGCGACACGGGACAGGTTCGCGTCGACCGTCAGCAACGCCGCGCGCCGCTCACGGGCGAGTGCGGCGAGCTTCGCGTCGACGTCGGCGAACTGCGCGACGTCGTCGTCGGTGACCTCCACACCGACGACCTGTTCGTGTTGCAGGCGCTGCAGGGCCTCCAGGCCGCGGCGGCCGGCGCGTCGCCGCCGCGGCTCCTCGGTGTCGGCCAGGCGCTGCAGCTCCTCGAGGATGAAGCGCGGGATGACCACGGTCCCCTCCAGGAACCCACCACGGGCGACCTCGAGGATCCGCCCGTCGATCAGCGCGGAGGTGTCGACGAGCTTGGTGATGCCACCGCGGGTCGGCGAGGTGACCTCGATGCGACCTCGAGCGCCCAGGAAGCGCAGCAGGTCACCACCGCGGGCAGCACCGAGCCGACCACCGACGTACATCGCGATCGCAGCGACGGTCATCGCCGCCGGCACCGTGACCGCCTTGTACGGAAGGACCAGGACCGGCGTGAGGAGGAGCGCGGCCAGCAGCCCGGCGACAGCGGCGCCGAGCACCGCCGAGACCAACACGGCCGCGTCGATACGGCGTAGACGGGCCTCGGCGGCGTCGACGCCGGACAGGAAGCCACGGCCGAGGACCCCTCCGGCGACGTAGCCGACCAACGCGCCCAGCACCGACGCGATCAGACGGGTGGTCGTCAGATCCACCGGCGCCACATCGGGACCTAAGAGCGCATCGACGGGTGGCCCGACGGCGAAGCCGGCGGCGGTGAAACTCAGGACGACCGCCAACCGGATCAGCTCAACCGCCCACGGAGCGCCCCCACGTCGCGTCGGGGTCGGAGCGGGACGGGGATCAGCCGGTGCGCGCGGAGGGGAACCCGCGTCGTCGGTTCGGTCGCCGGCCTCGCGCGTCCGCATGGCCGTGAGGGTACTGCTGTGAGGTGATGGCCTCGGTCGGGTCAGCCCTGCGCCTCGGCGAGGGTCTTGTTGACCAGCTCCTCGGCCTTCTCTTCGTCCTTCTTGATCGCGACGGCGAGCTCGGACAGCAGGATCTGCTTGGCCTTGGTCAGCATGCGCTTCTCTCCGGCTGACAGGCCCTTGTCCTTCTCCCGCGTGCAGAGGTTACGGAGCACCTCGGCGACCTGGTAGATGTCCCCCGAGCGAAGCTTCTCGTAGTTGGCCTTGAACCGCCGTGACCAGTTGCCGGCCTGCTTGCCTTCGGGCTGGCGCAGGATGTCGAGGACCTTCTCGACCTCCTTCTTGGTCACCACGTCGCGGACACCGCACTCCTCGACCGAGTCCTGAGGGACCATGACGGTCAGGTCGCCGTATGTCAGGCGGAGAACGAAGTACTCGCGCGTCTCACCTCTCAGTTCGCGGGTCTCCACCTTCTCGATGATCGCGGCGCCGTGGTGCGGGTAGACGACGGTGTCGCCGACGGTGAAGACCATAGGAACTCCTTGCTAGACGTGGCTGCGGCACGGGGCCTGGGCTCGCGTCGCCGCGGTGGCTAGGCACATCGAAGATGCGTCATGGCCCTGTCACGGCTAGCTCGGCCCATCGGCGTCGCGCCCGGGTTCGGGCCTTCGATCTCGGGGATGTGTGATCCCAGGCTATCACAGGCCCCAGGAGCCCCTCAACAATGCACTGGGTGAACAGTGTCATACGTAGCGTTCCAGAAGCGATGATTCGGCCAGGCGTGCCAACCCGTCTTTGATCGACCGGGCCCGTGCCGCGCCGACTCCTTCGACGTCGTCGAGGTCCTCCAGGCTCGCGGCCATGACGCCCTGCAGGTTGGTGAACCGCTTGATCAGCTTCTCGATCACCGGGTCGGGGAGCCGCGGGATCTTGGCCAGCAGCCGGTAGCCGCGGGGCGCCACCGCCTGATCGACCTCGTCGGGGTCGTAGGCCAGTGCTTTGGCGATCCGTTCCAGCTCGAGGAGCTCCTCGGTGGAAAGCGAAGACAGCTCGTCGAGGACGGTCTCGAGCTTGCGGCGCCGGTCGGCCAGGTAATCCTGCACGACCAGGGCGCGCTCGTCTTGCACCTGCGACATCAGTTCGTCGAGTTGCAGCTGGATCAGCCGCCCTTCGCTGCCGAGCTCGACGACGTAGTCCTCGATCTCCTCGGCGATGCGGACGACCATCTCGGCGCGCTGCAGCACCTGTACGACATCGCGGACGGTGACGTTGTCCTCGATCTCGAGGGCTGACAGCGAGGCGGAACCCTCGTCGAGTCGCACCCGGTACCGCTCCAGGGTCGCCAGGGCCTGGTTCGCCCGGACCAACAGCGACGAGACGTCCTCCAGGACGATCTTCCCGCTGTTGATGTACAGGGTCACGATCCGCATCGATTCGCTGACCGAGATCACCGGGACCTTGCACTGCCTGGCGACGCGCTCGGCCGTGCGGTGGCGCGTGCCGGTCTCGTCGGTGCTGATCGACGGGTTGGGGACCAGATGGACGTTGGCACGCAGGATCCGCTCCCCGTCGTCGGAGAGGATGATCGCCCCGTCCATCTTCGCCAGCTCGGACAGGCGCTGTGCGGTGCAGTTGATGTCCACGTCGAAGCCACCGGAGATCACCGGCTCGACCTGGGAGTTCATCCCGATGACGATCAGCGCCCCGCGGTGACCAGCGATGACCCGTTGGACGGCCTCGCGCAGCACGGTCCCCGGCGACAGCTTGGCGAGCACGGCGCGGAAGTCCTCGTTGCGCCGGTGGGGCTGCACGTTCGTCCTCGCTGGGTCGCCGCGGGGCGGAGCGTACCAACCGACCGGTTAGGGCCCGTTGGCACCTCCCCGCGGAGATGCGACGCCGCCTCGAGGCCTCCGGAAGGCACGTGTCAGAACGTCGTCGTGACCCGGTTGGAGCAGACGGTCGGGTCGCTGCGCAGGCACACCCAGT
>JALYHG010000237.1 GCA_030776725.1 Actinomycetota bacterium | reverse complement strand
GGTGATGGACATGGTGACCAGCACCAGGCCGTTGATCAACGCGACCGCGCTCAGCACCTCCCACACCGCCCCTTGCGGGACGTAGTTGCCGAGCCCCAGGGTGAACAGCGTGTAGCCGGTGTAGAACACCCGTCCCGACAGGTCGGCTGGGATCCCCCCGGGATCCGAGACCACCGCGTTGGGATCCGCGGCGAACAGCAGCGTCCATCCCAGCCACAGCCCACCGATCCACACCATGGCGGTCGTCACCAGCAGCAGGGGGCCGGCGACCACCAGTGGGATCGCCACGTTCGAACGCGACGCCCGCCGTGCCAGGCGCCACAGCACCGCGTTCATCCGGGAGGTGACCGGTCCCGCCCGTGTGCTCGGTGACAGGGTCGTCGCGAACGCGTCGAAGACCGTCACGACGACGACCGCGGTACCGACCACGATCATCCACCACTGCACGCGACGTCCTCCGTCAGGCCGGTCAGGGAAGCCGGGCCGGTGCTTTGGTCGCGCCCCGTCGGCGGGGCCCGACCGCTGTGCGGGTCAGCCCCGGTAGGGGTCGGGTCCGAGCTGGCCGCTGCGGCGCGCCATCTCCTCGAGTGCCTCGACCCGCTTGGAGATCGGCGGGTGGGTGGTGAACAGCTGGGCCATCGATCCCATCGCCCGCCCACCGAACGGCGCGGCGATGTACAGGTGCGAGAACGCGGCGCTCGTCTCCGCCGGGGTGGCGCCGCGCCGCGCCATCGCCGGGTTGCTGTGGGCCTGCTCGAGCTTGCGCAGGGCGCTGGCCAGCGCCAGGGGGTTGCCGGTCAGCTCGGCGCCGGTGTGGTCCGCCGCGGACTCCCGCGCCCGGCTCACCGCCGCCTGGATCAGCATGGCGGCGATCGGGGCGAGGATCATCATCAGCAGGCCGGCCGCAGCGCCGCCCTCGCGGTCGCGGCCGCCACCGAACCAGAACGCCATCCGGGCCAGCATGGTGATGGCCGCGGCGATGGTCGCCGCCACCGACCCGATCAGCACATCACGGTTGTAGACGTGCTGCAGCTCGTGGCCGAGGACACCCTCGAGTTCGTCATCGGTCAGCGCCTCGTACAGCCCCTGGTTGACGCAGACCGCGGCGTGCTTGGGGCTCCGCCCGGTGGCGAAGGCGTTCAGCTGCGGGGAGGGGCTGATGTACAGGCGTGGCATCGGCTTGCCGGCGCGTTCGGACAGGCGGCGCACGATGCGGTAGACGCCCGGGTAGTCGGCCTCTTCCATGGGCTTGGCTCGGGCCATCTTGATCGCGATCTTGTCGCTGAAGAACCATGCGCCGAGGTTCATCACCGCGGCGAACCCCAGAGCGACGACCAGGCCGCCACCCCCGGGGACGAGTCGGTCGCCGATGAACAGCAGCAGGCCGGAGAGAGCCGCCAGCAGCAACGCGGTCTTGAAGGTCTTCATCTCGACTCCTCAGGAAGCACTCACCGCGAACAACGTCTCCGGGGGCCACCCGCGTTCCCACCGGTCGTCCGAGGCTACCCGCGGTGCGACGTGCTGCCGGGGCCAGGGTGTCGACCTCACGGCACCGCGCTGGCGACCGGCTGACGCACGACGATGTCGTCCCCGACGGGGAGGTTCTGATGCCACGGCACGATCCCTAGCGCCACCGTTCCCACCGCCAGGACCGCGACGGACGCGTTGATGGCCAATCCCGGGCGAACCAGGGGCGCGCCGACGCGCGGGGCGTCCATCCACATGGTGCGCACCACCGCCAGGTAGTAGAAGAACGCCAGGACCGTGTTGAGTACGAGGAACGTCGCGAGCACGTACGCGGCGGCTCCGGCGGTCGCCTGGAACACGACGAACTTCGCCCAGAACCCCACCAGCGGGACCGCCCCGCCGAGGCTGAGCATGAACACGGTCATGGCGACCGCCAGGGCCGGGGCTCGCTGCCCCAACCCGGCGTAGTCGGCGATCGACCGTTGGCCAGTGCGGCGATGCACCCCGATCACGACGCCGAACGCGCCCACGTTCATCACCGCGTACGCGATCAGGTAGAACAGCACCGCGCGCACCGCGAGTGCGTTGGTGGCGACCAGGCCCGGCGAGGCGATCCCGAACGGCAGCAGCACGTACCCGGCGTGCGCGACCGACGAGTACGCCAGCAGCCGCACCATGTCGCGCTGCTGCAACGCGATCAGGTTCCCGACGGTCATGGTGACCACGGCGATGAACCCCATCACCGGTGACCACGCGTCCGCCAACGGCTCGAACGCGATGAAGCAGATGGCGACCAGCCCGGCGAAGCCGGCCGCCTTCGACGCGACCGCGAGCATCGCCGTGACCGGCAGGGGCGCCCCGGAGTAGGTGTCGGGCGCCCAGAAGTGGAACGGGACCGCCGAGACCTTGAACCCGAACCCGACGATCACCAGCAGCAGGCTGCCGAGCAGGATCGGTTCCGCGTCGCCGGCCGCGGCCAGCGCTGCGGCAACGCCGGCCAGGGAGGTGGTCCCGGCAGCGCCGTACACGAACGACAGTCCGAACAGCATCACGGCGACGGCCAGCACACCAACCAGGAAGAACTTCAGCGCAGCTTCCGACGAGTACAGGTCACGCTTGCGCAGCCCCGCCATCACGAAGCCGGGGATCGATACCGTCTCGAGGGCAACGAACAGCAGGAGCAGGTCGCGCGCCGACGGCATCACCAGCATCCCCACGAAGCTGGTCAGGAGCAGGAAGTAGTACTCGCCCTGGAAGTACCTGCCTTCGGCAAAGTGGTGGTAGCTGACGGCCAGGACCGCCAGGAGCGCCCCGAGGAACAGCAGCTTGAACGACAGTGCGTAGTCGTTGGCGACGAACATCCCGCCGAACGTCTCGTCGTTGCCGGGCCCCCACAGCCGCACGGTGAGCACGATCGCGACGACCGTCCCGACCGCCGACACCGGGTTCAGCAGGCGTTTGCGGTCACCCGCGAGGAACAGGTCGCCGACGAGGACGACCACCGCGGTGATCGCGAGCGCCAGCTCCGGTCCGATGGCCGCGTAGTCGATCGTCATCGCTCAGCCACCGAGGAGCTGCGCGATCTGGCGCACGGCCAGGTCCTGCACGCCGAACACGACCCGGGGCATCACCCCCAGCACCACGATCAGGACGGCGAGCGGGGCCCACGCGACGTACTCGATCGCGGCCACGTCGGCCAGGGCGACGTCCGACCAGCGTTCCGGCGGGCGCCCCAACGCCACCCGCTGGATCATCCACAGGAAGTACGCGGCGGTCAGCACCGTCCCGACCGCCGCGCCGATCACCAGGGCCAGGTACAGGCTCTGCAGGCCGATCAGCGCCTCGGCCGGTTGGATCGCCGCCCACATCGCAGCGAACTCGCCCCAGAACCCGGCGAGGCCCGGCAGTCCCAACGATGCGATCGCGGTGAACACCAGTAGCGCCCCGTACCGCGGCATCTTGACCAGCATGCCGCCGCCGATCTCGGCGATCTCGCGGGTGTGGTACCGCTCGTGCAGCGACCCGGCGAGGAAGAACAGCAGCCCGGTGATCACCCCGTGGGCGATGTTGCCGTAGAGCGCCGCCTGTATCCCCCGGTCGGTCAGCGACGCCACGCCGAGCATCACGAACCCCATGTGGCCCACCGACGAGAACGCGATCAGCCGTTTGATGTCGGTCTGTGCCAGGCAGCACAGCGCCCCGTAGATGATCGCGATGACCGCCAGCACTCCGATCACGGGGGCGAAGAAGCGGGCGCCCTCGGGGAGGATCGGGAGCGCGATCCGGATGAAGCCGTAGGTACCCATCTTCAGCAGGATCCCGGCCAGCAGCACCGACCCGACCGTGGGCGCCTCGGTGTGCGCGTCGGGGAGCCAGGTGTGGAACGGCCACATCGGCACCTTGATCGCGAAGCCCAGGAACATGCCGAGGAACGCCACGATCTGGAAGGTGCGGGTCGGGTCGAACCCGGCCTGTGACAGAGCCACGATGTCCCATGGACGGTCGAGCCCGATGCCGCTGGCCTGGAAGTACACGGCGATGAACGCCACCAGCATGAACACCGAGCCCAGCAGCGTGTACAGGAAGAACTTCACGGAGGCGTACTCGCGCCGCGGGCCACCCCAGATCCCGATCATGAAGAACATCGGGACCAGCACCAGCTCCCAGAAGATGAAGAACAGCACCAGGTCGAACGCCACGAACGTCCCGGCCATCCCGGTCTGCAGCAGCAGCATCAGGGACAAGAAGCCCTTCGTTCCGCCCGGTTCCGGCATGTGGCCCAGCGTGTAGATCGCCGACAGGAACGTCAGCAGGTAGGTCAGGACGAACAGCGGCAGGGAGATCCCGTCGATGGCCAGGTGGTACCGGGCCCGGATGGCGTCGATCCATCCCACATCCACCACGTACTGCAGTTCGCCAGCCCGGCTGTAGTCGAAGCCCAGCGCGATCGCGATCACCACCGCGAACGCGACCCCGGTCGTGACGGTGGCCGCCCAGCGCATCTCGCGGTCCGCGTCAGCCGGCATCAGCGCGATCGTGACTGCACCGGCCAACGGCAGGAACACCGCCACCGTCAGCGCCAGTTGGTTCCAGCTCATGGTCGTTCCCTCGTTCCTGCCGGGGTCGCCGCGTCGCGACGACGGTGACGTTCGTTGGTCACGCCGCTGCGACCACCAGCACCAGCACCACCACACCGGCGAACATGGCGCCGGCGTACCGCTGCACGTTGCCGGATTGGATGCGCTTGATCCGTTGGCTCCACCACGCCGTGCTGAACGCGCTGCCGTTGACGGCGCCGTCGATGACCTTCTGGTCGATCGTGCCGTACGTCACGTCGGCGGTTCGCCGCACCAGCCCGCCGGTCCCTCTCACCGCCGCGTCGATCACCCGCTGATCGGCCCAGTACGTGGACCGGGCCAGCCGGTCACGGATGGGGACGACGATCCAGCGGTAGCCGAGGTCGTCCAACCAGTACTTGTTGACCAGCGCCGTCGTGACCGGGCCGAGCTGCAACATCGGGTCCCGTGCCGGCAACCCGCTCCCGTAGAACCGCCACGCCACCGCCACCGCGACCACCAGCAGCGCGAAGGCCGCCAGACCGACGGCCGCGGTCGTGGTGGTGAACTGTGGGGCGCCGTGCAGGATCCGCCCGACGTCGTGGGCGGCGCCGTGGCCCCCCGCGACGTCCTCCTGCTCCGCGTCGACCGGGGCACCGTGCTCACCGCCGATCACCCCGTGCTCGGTCGGGGCTTCCTCGGCGATGAACGGGAAGGTGGCCTCCTCCAGCGCCGCGCTCGCGGTCCAGTGCTCGAAGCCCTTGTCGCCCAGCAGCGGCGAGCCGATCCACCCGGCCGTCAGCGACAGCACTGCCAGGGCGACCAGCGGAACGGTGATCCACCGCCCCGATTCGTGGGGGGTGTGCCGTCCGCGGTACTCACCCCAGAACGCCAGGAAGCACGCCCGCGCCATGTAGAAAGCGGTGATCCCCGCGGCGAGCAGTGCGACGGTGAACACGATCGGGCCGATCACGAACCCGGCCTCGCCCCACGCCAGCGCTGACACCAGGATCTCGTCCTTCGAGAAGAACCCGGCGGTCAGGGGCAGCCCCGCCAACGCCAGCGACCCCACGATGAACGTCCAGAACGTGGTCGGCATCGCCTTGCGCAGGCCGCCCATGTCGCTGAGGTTGTTGCTGTGGACGGCGTGGATGATCGAGCCCGCCCCCAGGAACAGCAGCGCCTTGAAGAACCCGTGGGTGAACAGGTGGAAGATCCCCGCCGTGTAGCCGCCGACACCGAGCGCGGCCACCATGTAGCCCAGCTGGCTGACCGTCGAGTACGCCAGGATCCGCTTGATGTCGTCCTGCACCAGGGCGACCAGGCCGGCCACGAACAGCGTGATCGTCCCGATCACCGCCATCGTCGTCATCACCGCGATCGACTGGGCGAACACCGGGTACAGCCGCGCGATCAGGAACACACCGGCGGTGACCATCGTCGCGGCGTGGATCAGCGCCGACACGGGAGTCGGACCGGCCATGGCGTCGGGCAACCACACGTACAGCGGGAACTGGCCCGACTTGCCGACCGCTGCCAGGAAGAGGCCCAGGCAGGCCAGGACGAGGGTGGCCTGCGCGATCTGGCCAGCGGCTGCCGCTTCCACCGTCTCGACGATGTTGAAGGTCCCCGCGCCGGTGAACAGTACGACCACGCCCACGATCAGTCCGACGTCGGCGAACTTGGTGATCAAGAACGCCTTGTTGGCCGCATCCTGGTTGGGCTTGTCCTCCCAGTAGAAGCCGATCAGCAGGTAGGAGCAGACCCCGACCAGTTCCCAGCCGATGATCGCCATCACGGTGTTGTTGGCGATCAC
>JALYHG010000236.1 GCA_030776725.1 Actinomycetota bacterium | reverse complement strand
GCGCCGGCGCGGCCGGACCGCGGTGCGGCGGGACCACGGTGCGGCGGGACCACGGTGCGGCCGGACCACGGCGCGGCGGGACCACGCGCACCGCCCGTAGCCTGTGCGCTCATGCACGTCGAAGCGGTGCTGCTGGATGCGGGTGGGGTCCTGACCCTCCCCGACCCCGACCTGGTCCGGTCCGTGCTCGCCCCGCTGGGTCTGCAACCCCATGACGAGACGCTCGACCACGTCCACGACGTCGCGATCAGGGCCTACGACGAGTGGGTGGCCGCTGGACACGGCGCCGACGTTCCGCGGCGTGAGATCTTCCTCGACGCGTACGTGCGCGCGGCCGGTGTCCCTCCGGAGAGGGTCAACGCGGCCGTGGACGCGTTGAGAACTGCCTTCCAGCCGGCGAACAACCCCTGGGCACGAGTTCGACCGGGTTCGGTTGCGGGTCTGGGTGAGATCTGTGCGACCGGGGCCCGCGTCGCCGTGGTGTCGAACGCCTATGGCAGCGTCGAGCGCGAACTGCTCGAGCTCGGGGTCTGCCAGGTCGGACCGGGCGACGCTGCCCAGGTGGCCGCGGTGATCGACTCACACGCGGTTGGGATCGCCAAGCCCGACCCTGGCATCTTCGCGCTGGCGCTCGACGCGGTCGGAGCTCAACCCCAGCACGCCGTGCACGTCGGTGACAGTGTCTGGGCCGACGTGGACGGCGCCCGTGCGGCAGGGGTCCGGCCGATCCACTTCGACCCGCACGGTCTCTGCGGCCTGGCCGACCATGCCCACGTCGGGTCGCTCAGCGCGGTGCCCGACCTCGTGTGACGCACCTCCCAGCGACGAGGACACGTCAGATCGACTCAGCGGGACACCTGCGATGGGATAGCACCGATCCAGCACGCGGACCAAGCTGGCGTGGGGGCGCAGCGCTGGCAGCCTCGGCAGTGGCCGGGCGCGCGGCCGTCAGCTGCAGCAGTCGGCTCTTCGCTCGCTGCTACAGCGGGCGTGCGCGCCACGCGGAGCGCGGTGAGATCGGGCAGCGTCGCCACAGGCTCCTCACGCACGCGTCCGGGCGGCTGCTCGACCTCGGGGCCGGTCCCCACGGGCGTCGACTCGTGGTCCCTTCCCGTCGACGGCGCCACGCTGCGCGGCTATGCCGGGGGAGCGGGGCGCACCGTGGTGCTCGTGCACGGCTGGTCGGGCTCGGCGGCCGACTGGCGCCACCTCGCCGGCGACCTCATCCCCGCGGGCTGGCGTGTGGTGGTGCCCGACCTGCCGGCCCACGGTATGACCGCGGGGCGCCAGACCGACCTCTTCGTGCTCGGCCGTGCGCTCGCGGCGGTGCTGGGGGCGGGAGCGCCCCGAGGGCGTGGTCACCCATTCGATGGGCTTCCCCGCCACCGTGCTGGCGCTCGAGGACGGCGTTCCAGTACACCGCCAGATCGTGGCGCTCGCCCCCGGCCGCAAGATGGTGCGCGCCATCGACGGGTTCGTCCAGCGCGCGGGCCTCGCGCCGCGTCTGGTCGACGAGCTCCGGCGAGCTAGATGGCGTTCCGCCGATGCTGCGTCGCCTGCTCGCGGACGAGGCGGGCATCGACGTTGCCGCACTGACCGGCGAGGCCCGGCGGTTGTTGGACCGCAGCGCGTCGCTTCGGCCTCCCGCTCGGCGCCCGCCCCTATCCGCGTTACGTGACGCTGTGCGCATGTGTGTAAGGGCAGCTTAGAAGTCCTCCTCGGCGACGTACGGGCGCGTCCAGAGGATGAGCTGGAGCAACACCGACTTGATCCAGGCCTGGTGCATGGCATCGACCTCGTCGTCGCTGTGGCCTTTGTTGCTCAGGAACGATTTCAGGGTGGCGGTGACTGGGTAGTGCAGCGCGAGCACGTAGCGCAGCGGGATGTGATCGACCGCATCGACGTCGTCGGTGACGTTCTTCTTGGCGCGATGGTGACGCAGCCCGATCTCGTGCTGGTAGTCCAGCCAGGTCTGGTCGTAGTTGGCCGCTGCGGTGTCGAGGATCCACTGGCCGAACCGCTCACGCACCCGGTCGAGGTAGCGCTGGATGGGCTCCCCATCGTCACGACTGGAGAAGGCCTCCAGCAGGTGCGGGGTGGAGGCGATGAAGTCGTACCAGACGTCGAGCACGTCGGACACCTGGTCCGCCAGGACATCCCGTGAGGTCCGCAACGCATCGACGTCCTCCTCGCCGAACGTCACCGTCTGTTTGAGTTGGTTGAATTCGTCCATGGACAGGGGCGAGCTCGCCACGTCCTGGTCGCCGTACGTGTAACCGGGGATGTCTGTCTGACTCATCGCGATCCTCCTGCTGCTGAGAAGCCGGGCCTCCAGGGACCTCCCAGCAGGCCGAGGCGCGCGGAGAGGGAAGGCTCGAGGGCACTGTAGGTCGGCCGGTGCAGCCAGAGGGAAGTACTCAGCGGTCGCGCGGGCGACCAGCTGAGGATCGCGGCGGGCCGGAAACTGTCAGGCCTTCT